>NZ_JAKEVZ010000016.1:0-97208 GCF_021491425.1 Mariniradius sediminis
ACGTACCATTATTATCCTACCGGACCGCTCCCAAAAGCAATCCGTTCCATCCTCATCGTTTCAATGAACTTCTCCCCGCGGATCAACCACGGGAAATGCCGGGAAACTACTCCCCCAGAAAGCGACCGCAAAGGTAATTGAATTTATTTCAACAACAATGCCTGGTCAATATTTTTTTGCAATTAAATCAAATGATCTTTACCGCTTTGGGAAAATCCTGCAAATGACGCAAAAATTTTCTCAAATGGGCTTCAAATGTAAGAGTCGAAAGCAAGATAAGCAAATGAAAAAGCCAGAAAATGAAATTGAAATCCAAAAAAACCTATTTCCCAACTTTGTAAAGCGGCACGGTGCTGCAAGGCTCTCCATACATGATAGATCTGGCAACAGGCTGCAATAATGATAATATCCTGCCATATGCATATAGAGGGACAGCAACCTTGCTACACCCCTTCACAACAACCGGTCTATTCCGATAGATTTCAATATCAATCTTTGTAAATGCCTTTTCAAACAAATACTGCTCCAAAGCATTCATATCGCCAACTACATATTCAATCCCCAATTTACCAAGGTAAGTTCCGACCAACATAAAGGCCCAATTGGGCACAATTGCATCTACACTGCAAAATACAGCCACACATCCATTTTCGAATTTACTCCATTCGAATTCCCTCAAGGCGTCCCTAAATTCAGCTTCCCTGAGAACAAGCCCTTGATAAAGATAATCCTTGATGTCAAACTGATACCTACTAAGTGGACTATAAAACTTCTCCAAATCAATGGTAACGATCGGACTATTTGCCACACGATTGACTATTTCATTCATATTTCCAAAGGATTTTTCTTCGAAGCGATAACTCTGAACTCCTTCAAGTAGTTCGGCTCGAAGTATGCCAGGTCTTCAAATTTTCCGTCCAAATATTTCTTGTACGCCAAAACCCCAACACCAATCGCGGAATTCCGCCCTTCCATAAAAACTGAGTTGGCGTGGCCCAAAACCGTTTTAAGTTTTTCTACACCATCACCGACAAAGTATATCTTGCCACTTTCCAACAAATCCAAAAATGGGTTGGTGTCCACAATAAGGGCATGGGAAGGCTTCAGTACACACCCATCCGAACCAAACACCGCCGTGTAGACTTCCCTACGCCTCGCATCCAGCATCGGGATTATGTAAGACACCGGATCGACAGATTTAGTTACTTGGCAAGCCATAGCCTCTAAGGTATCAACGCCAATCAATGGTATATCCTGCGCAAAACATATTCCTTTTGCCGTGGAAACACCAATTCTTAGCCCGGTGTAAGAACCTGGTCCCGCAGACACAGCCACAGCCTGTATTTGGGCAATATTCATTGACAATTCCGAAAAAAGTCCTTCGATCAAACGCAGTAGTTTTGCACCGTGGGCATTCTCGATGTTTAACTCAGAATGCCCCAAAAGAACGCCATCTCTGTGTAACGCTACCGAGCAGATCTGAGAGGCTGTCTCAATGGACAATATGGTAACGGCTTGATGCATTTCGCCTACTTGGCTGATGCAGTAAGGATTCCAGACATCTTGGCCGGGTTAGACAATATGCCCATAGCTGCCTTAATTTCGCTGTCATCTACGAGCGAAGCTTCGATCACGCCTTCCTGGAAGTAGTATCTAGAAACCAACTCCTCTCTCAATGCTTCCCGGATTTCACCTTGGAATGTTATCAAATCCTGCTCTTTATTATGGCTTACTTTCTTGCGCAGGTCCTCGATCGTGCCTTTGATTTCGTCGAAATATTTCTCCCGCTTCGCATACTTTTCAAGGTCATCCAAAGACTTTTCCACATAGGTAGTGTAATCGTATTCTTTTCCTTCCAACCATTTGACGAAATCATTGTAAACTACATCACTTACCACAAAACTCCTTGGGTTGCCAATTTCCTTATTTTCGAGGAAAAAATTATTCCCGTATTCAAAAATGAGATCCCGACCCACCAGGCTATAGGTAATCGGCGCATAGGATTTTGATCCGACCGCTTCGTCCGGTTCAATCCCCGCACCATCCAATACGATACGGCCATTTTTGGTCTTGAATTCTCTCCGCAGAGAATCTGGGATAGAATTGGAATTCCCGTTTTCATCTCTTTTCTCTCGGCTGTAATCAATCGCCTGGATACAGCGCCCACTCGGGATATAATACTTCGCGGTCGTAACCTTCACCTGCGCATTGTACGAAAGCGGGACCGTTGTCTGTACGAGCCCTTTTCCAAACGTTTTCCTGCCAACCAAAACCGCTCTATCATAATCTTGAAGTGCGCCGGCCACAATCTCGGCTGCAGAAGCACTTCGTTCGTTGATCAGCACTACCAAGGGAATATCCTTATCCAGTGGCGCTTTAGTGGTTTTGTAGGTGACATTGGCGCTTTGAAGCTTGCCAATGGTCCTTACCACTTCTTTTCCTTTTGGAATGAAGAGATTGACGATATCAACAGCCTCGTTGAGTATTCCTCCTGGATTGTCACGTACGTCAAGAACGAGCCTTGTGATTCCTTGGGACTTAAGATCGACCAATGCCTTTCGCACATCCGAACCGGCATTGGTAGTAAAATCGGAAAGCTTGATATAACCTGTATTTTCGTCCAATTTGCCATAGTACGGGACATTGGAAATGACGATCTTTTTCCTCATTAGATCCACTGAAATTGTATCATCTCCCCGTTTTACCTGAACGAAAACCGAGGTATTGGCAGGCCCTTTAAGCAATTTGGAAATTTCCGAGGTAGGCAAGTTGGTTGCCATTACTGTATCCACCTTCAATATCTTATCCCCGATCCTGAGTCCGCCTACTTGAGCAGGAAAGCCCTTGTAAGGCATCAGAATCATATTCGATCCCACCCTGTTGCCAATCAAAGCTCCGATACCTGCATATTCGCCCGTGGTCAAAAGGCGAAAGTCATCGGAATTTTCCTCGGGAATAAATTCGGTGTATGGGTCCAGTTCATTCAACATCGCGTTGATCCCGACGGGGACCAACTCATCCGCGTCAATCTCATCGACATAATAGGAATCCAACTCTCTCACAAGCGAAGCAAAAATGTCCAGGTTTTTAGCGATCTTAAAAAGCTTGTCATTTTTTGCCGCAAACGAAAAAAGGAGGCCAAGGGTCAGAATTACCAGTACAATGGAGATGTTTTTTCTAGTCATAAATCGTTTCATGCGAAAATCAATTACTTTTTGGGGAAAGGCTGGTAAGTACCTTCAGCATTTTTGCTTCAATGGTTTGAAAGGTAAGTATATCTGAGGAAACGTAAATAAAGGCGATTAATTTTTTGTCGGGCTCGGTTGCTGGTATGAGGTGCTTGTGAAGGCGATAGGCCTCACGCATCCTCCGCTTTACCAAATTCCTGTCCACGGCCTTTTTGAATTTCTTCTTCGAAACGGAAAATAGAGCCTGGTTGGTTCCAATTATTTCAGAGGGGACATTCAAAACCAACACCTTGAAGGGGAATAAAAAAAAAGAGGAACCTTTGTCAAAAAGTTCCTTGATCAATTTTTGGGAATGCAAACGTTCGCCTTTGGAAAACCCGTAAGTCATGGCATATGAATTGACGTATGATATACGAAAATCAAGGCCAGATTACTTTTTCAGCGTTTTCTCGGAAGAAACTGAGAGTTTATGTCTACCCTTTGCCCTTCTTGCCCTCAACACTCTTCTGCCGTTGGCTGTGGACATTCTTTCCCTGAAACCGTGCTTGTTTCTTCTTTTTCTACGAGAAGGCTGGAATGTTCTTTTCATGACTGTATGCTTTTATTGATTTCCGTATCTTTTGATTCATTTCGGAGGATGCCCCACCAAAAGGAACGCAAAGATAGAACCCATTTTTTTATTTACAAACGGTGGTCTTACTTTTGTTTGGAATATAAAGGCTCATGGAGTACTTCATCACACGTAGTTCAATCCCATCCCAATACATAGAAATCACGCTGAGCATTCACTGCGAAAGAAATGAATGCATATGCCTGCAGCTTCCAGCATGGCGTCCTGGGCGGTACGAGTTGGCAAACTACGCACAAAAGGTTCGGAACTTCTCTGTCAGGATTAGCGAAAAAAGCGTTGAATGGAAAAAAACAAGCAAGGATCGTTGGGAATTTGAAGCCAATGAACCCGGAGCGTATTCCGTTACCTATCAATACTATTGCAACCAAATGGACGCAGGGGGTTGCTGGTCGGACGATGAGCAGCTCTACCTGAATTTCAGTAATTTTTGTTTCGAGGTCAAAGGGCGCGAGGAGGAAGTGGTTTTGGTAAGTATAGACCTACCTGACAACTATATCGCAGCGACTGCGCTTCCCCCTCGTGGAAAATTCATCTGGTCTGCCGACACCTTCCTGCATTTGATGGATAGCCCATTATTGGCCGCAGCATCATTGACGCATTGTTCCTATCAGATCGACGGGACAGTGTTCCACCTTTGGTTTCACGGCCAAATCCATCTTGACGCGAGCGTCTTGGTAGATGTGTTCAAAAAATTCACACAGAAACAGATCGATGATTTTGGACAATTCCCGGCAAGCGATTACTACTTCATTTTCCAATTGCTTCCCTATAGGCATTATCACGGTGTGGAGCATGCATATTCTACGGTCATCACATTTGGACCCGCTGGCAGTTTGGTTGAAAAAAGCCAAATCGATGAATTGATTGGAGTGAGTTCTCATGAGCTCTACCACTTTTGGAATGTTTGCCGCATTCGTCCAAAAGAACTTCTTCCATACGACTTATCCAAAGAAACCTATTTGGAATCCGGGCTGGTGATGGAAGGGGTGACGACCTATTTTGGGGACATCTATCTTTTGCGATCCGGATATTTTACGCTGGATGAATATCTGGAAAACCTGAAAACCCAAATCCAAAAAGAATTTGACAGTTTTGGCTGGAAAAACCAATCGATCGTCGAATCCAGCTTTGACCTTTGGCTCGACGGCTACAAACCGGGCATTCCAAACAAAAAAGTAAGTATCTACAACAGAGGGGCACTAATTTCACTTTGTTTGGACTTGATGCTCTTGGAACAGGGGAGCAGTTTGGCGATTGTGATGCGGCAGATGTGGGAAAAATTTGGGAAGAATAGGATTGGATATACCCTTGCAGATTTTGAACAGTTTTTGTTGGAAGGTACAGATAGCGAAAAAGAGTTGTATGGTTTCTTGGAAAAAATCGTCCGAGGCAGGGAAGATCTTCTTCCCTATTTGGAACAACAGCTTTCTACCGTCGGCATTTCACTTCAAAAAGAACCCAATCCAGATCTCTTGACTGCAGACTTTGGAATCAGGATAAGCGAATCCAAGGAAGTCTTCGATGTGCATCCCGAGAGCCAAGCATATCAATTGGTCATGATTAGAGACCTTGTTGAATCTATAGGGGGATTGGAAGAGTCCAGATTGCAAGGAAACACCAAATCTGAAATTACGATCAATCTCATACGTGGGGGAAGAAAGTTAAGCGTAAAATTACATGCAGAAAACGTTGGATTCTTTCCTGTTTTCAAGCTTCAAAAATTCTCAAATCCTGACAAGCAAAAGCTTTGGATAAATTAATAATATCCTGATTTTCAATTTTTTGAATCATTTTTTCGTAACTTTTTCCATCAATCAAACCAGACGAAAAAATGAACACCGTATCCAAAATCGAAACTTGGGCGGATTCCCATCATCCAAAATGGATTGATTTCATCCGTGTGGCTTTAGGTTTATTTATCCTTTACAAGGGTGTCTTATTTGTCTCCAACGTTGACGTCTTGATGCAGATGACCCAAAATGCAGATATCGCATTCTTCAATATGGCCTTGGCACATTATGTGGCCTTTGCACATTTGGTAGGTGGACTATTGATTGCCATTGGACTGCTAACGCGAATTGCTGTTATTGTTCAGATCCCAATCTTGATAGGCGCGGTATTTTTCGTGAATATCAAAGAAGGATTTCTTTCTACGATCAACAACATGGAATTTGCATTTTCACTAGTCGTACTTGTCTTGTTGTGCGTGATTCTGTTCTTTGGATCAGGAAAATTTTCTGTGGATCGGTGGATGAAACAGCATCCAAATGAATAAAAGTCCGAATACTCACAAAAAAAAAATCATTTGCCGAAAACCAAAAAGCCTCCCGATGAGGGGAGGCTTTTTGGTTTGGAATATATTTGAAAACGGCGTCAATTCAGACCCCAATCGTAAAACCTGAGCTAAAGCTTCTAAACTTTTTCAATTGAAATCAGCTTCGGAGAGTTGTTGATTGAATGTTAATGACACCAACTTCGTCTGCAACTCCACGGGAAGCATCGGACTCTTGATGATGATCAGACTTGGGAACTTCATTCCATCATAATCTTTATATTCAGAATATGTGATCTCTCCCGCCGCATCTGATTTCGTCATCAATTTCAGCCCAGTGGCAACGGAGTAATACTCAGTCGTCACATTACCTGCAGAAGTTGTGATAGAAAGCTTGTGGGCTTCCTCTCCTTGGATAGTCTCTGTGCCATCCAAAGCAAGTGTGTATCCAAACTCTTTGTATCTCGATTCCGGAAATGCGTAAGTCTGTGCTTTCAAGGCCTCTGCCATTTCGGAAGGAAGCTCTTGTTGCTGGCCTCCCGCAAGGACGATTCCCTTACCGTCTTTGTAGATTGTCTTTGACGCCAAATTACCCGCTACGGTGGTCTCTTGCACCATGCGACTATTTTCGGAATCCGCTATCGCCTTGATGACGATGGACATCCCTTGGAACTCAGCTTCCATAACCATCGTGGAGTTCTTGATTTTGTCAGTTTTTGACTTACCTCCAACCGCTTCGATATACTTTGCAATAATCTGCTCAGGATCGTTCAAATTGTGTACAATGACGGTTTCAAATGAGGCAGTTTTGGTCGCTGCATTAGAAACGGGACTAACTACAAGCAAAGCAAGAGCTAGAAAAAGCGATGGGGATTTTTTCATGCGATACGGATGGTTTTTGGTTTTTATTTGAATTCTTCTTCTGAAATGGGCTTGTTCAATTCGAGTTTCTCCACCTTTGCAGCCATCGGAACAGGCAGCATGGGGGATTTGATTGTCATCGTCATGGGAAACTTAACCCCTTCCACTTCTTGATAATCTGAAAGATAAGTCTCACCCGCTTCTCCATTTTCGGATTTCACTTTCAACCCCGTGGATACGCTGTAATAGTTAACCTGTGAATTTCCAGTCGGGTTTTTAACGATCACCTTGTAGGCTTGATCGCCTTCCACATCTTTGATCCCGTCGAGTTCGAGCGTGTAGCCCATATCTTCATAGTGCAACTCTGGAATGATGAACATAGACATCTTCATCGCGTCCAATTCCTGGTCGTTGAGATCCCTGGAAGGCTGGCCCATTTGAGTCATTGTGCCCTTTCCGTTTTTGATGACTGTGTTCATTGCAACATTTCCCATGACCATCACTTTGTTGGCATACGCATGATTGGATTCGTCATAGGCCATGACGAAATTCAGTTTTGTGGTCCCAATTTCAGCGACTGACTCCATGCGGGAAGTTTTGATTGCACTTGCTTTTTGTTCGCCGCCGATAGCATTCAAATACACTTCGATAACTTGGTCCACGGTGACATTGGCGTCCATGGCCACCTGTACTTCTGGGTTGCCCATGTTGTTGAATTTGGAAACTTCACCAAATGCCGCAAGGCTCTTTTCGATCACCGCACCGTTGCCGACTACAGTGATGTACATATTGTCAGGTTTCAGGTATTTTTTTGCAGCTGCATTGATATCATCCACTGTCAGTGCGTTGAGACGCTGCAAATAGGTGGCGTAGAAATCTTTTGGGAGCTTGTAGCGCTCGGTGTTGATTGCAAAATTGGCAATGGTGGAAGGGCTTTCGAGAGACCGGCCAAAAGAACCGCTGAGGGTTGCTTTGGCGTTTTCCAATTCGGTGGCATCCACACCTTTATCCCTCAGGTTGCGGATTTCATAGATAAACTCGTTGATTGCTGAGTCAGTCGCCACTTGCTTCACAGAAGCTTCGGCGGAGAAAGTTGCCACCAGTTTATCCGCACCGATCGAAGAATACGCGCCATAGGTAAACCCTCTTTTTTCCCTCAAATTCATAAACAATCGGGAAGATGAACCGCCACCCAAGATGTAGTTGAGAAGGCGGGTTGCGATATAATCAGGATGGCTGAGGCTCATTTCCATAGGGTAGGTCACCTCCACGACAGATTGCACGGAAGCCGATCTGTCTACCAACGCGACCATGTTTTTTTCCGGAAGCTTTGGCATTGCATATTGATGGTTAGGGACAGTTCCTTTTTCCCATTTACTGAAATACTTTTTCACCAAAGCCTCTGCCTCGCGGCTATTGATGTCACCGACGATTGCGAGGTAGGCGATATTGGGCTTGAAATAAGTATTGTAGTAAGCCTTAATATCTTCAACGGTGATGTTTCCAATGGTAGCTTCGGTCTCAACTTCGCCATAAGGATGGTTCCTGCCAAAATTGAGAGCGGATGCCAACCGGGATGAAATCGCGTTGGGGTCATCCTTGCTTGCCGCCAAGCCGGAGATTGCCTGCTTTTTCAATTTATCCAATTCAGCTTGTGGGAATGTCGGGTTGTAGAGAACATCCGTCATCAACTCCAAAACCTTCTCCTGGTGTTTTTTCAAGGCAGAACCAAATATTGATGTAGAGCTGGCGCTAAGACTGGCTCCGATAAAATCCACTTCTTCATCCAATTGGTCCTTGGAGCGGTTTTTTGTGCCGCCGGTCAACATTTCGCCGACCATGCCCGACATTCCCGCCTTATCGCCTTCCATGATTGGATCCCTGTCAAGGACCAGAGAAAAGGCAACACGTGGCAATTTGCGGTTTTCCACAACAAATACTTTCAGCCCATTGGGAAGCGTAAATGAATGCGCGTCACCGAGTTTGATCTCACGGGCGGGACCAGCTGGCGGATAAGTTGATCTGTCCACTTGTGCCCAAGATGTCTGGACCAATAAGACAACAAAAAGATATATGATTAACTTTTTCATGATTTCTGGAATTAGTTGATTCAATGTCAGACAAGCTTCGATAATCAATTGGAGTTGGATTTGATTGCAGCACCCGCTGGAGTTTCAGGGGCTTGCGCGGACTTTGGCATGTAATACAACACCACCCTCCCGTCGAGGCTGAGGTATTGGTTCGCGACACGCTTCAGGTCTTCCGCGGTCACTTTACCATAATGTTTCATCTCCTCATTGATGTAGTTGGCATCACCGAAGAATACGCGGGACTGGGCCAAGTTCTGGGCAATGCCTGCCATCGAACTGTTTTTTATCACCAAGTTGTTTTCGATGATATTTTGGAGTTTTTGGAAGTCTTTGTCAGAAACGCCCTCCTGCTGCACTTTTCTCAGCAACGCATCGATCTCACCTTCCAAGGCTTTGGGTTCCACTCCCATGTTGGCGATGCCATACATGATAAATACACCGCCATCCTCAAGGTCGAGTGGTATCGCTGCTACGGCCAAGGCTTTTTGTTGTTTGTCAACAAGTTCCTTGGTCATGAGCGAAGAGTTGCCGCCGGTGAGGTATGTAGAAAGCATGGACAAAGCATACGAATCCGGATGGTTTTTCGGAGGCAAATTGTAGGCTTGGATGATTGCTGGTATTTGGATGTTGTCGTAAATCACGTCACGTACTTCCGCGGTTTTCTTTGGTTCGGTGACGTTTGGCCTAAAGAATGCCTGTGGTCCGGATGGAATTTCCTCAAAATAAGCCCTTACCCATTTTTCTGCCTGCGCATAATCTATGTCTCCCGCTACAGTCAACACGGCGTTGTTGGGCACATAATAGGACTTATGGAAATCCATGAATTCCTGCAAACGCGCAGAATCCAAATGCTCCATGGACCCGATTACTGGCCATTTGTATGGATGGACGTTGTATGCCCTCTTCATGGTTTCGGGCAAAATCGTCCCATAGGGACGGTTATCATAGCTTTGCCTTTTTTCCTCCTTGATTACCTCACGCTGCGTATCCACACCGATCTGATCGATTTTTGGATGCAGCATGCGCTCGGATTCCATATACAATGCAGTCTCCAACTGGTTGGAAGGAACGATCTCGTAGTAATAGGTAATGTCGTTGGAGGTAAATGCATTCAGCGTACCACCGATTGCCTGGATTTTATTCATATACTCGCCCCGACCGATGTTTTCTGTCCCCTCAAACAGCAAGTGTTCGAAGAAGTGCGCGAAGCCAGTCCTATTCGGATTCTCGTTCTTGGAACCCACATGGTAAAGCACAGACACCGCCACTATCGGTGTCGTGTTGTCTTGGTGTAGGATCACATGAAGGCCATTGTCCAGTGTAATTTCCTTGAACTCGATTTTGTTCTGGGCCAAGGCGGACAAGGACAGCACGGCCACTAGTAAGATTGAAAAGGTAAACTTTCTCATGATAGTTTATTTGGTTATTTCCGTTACATAAATACTATATTCTTTGGAGTTTGTTTCGCGATTTGCGGATAAATGCCGATTTCGGGTTATGGATAAAAGGTATCAAATCCTCCTAGAGGCAATTCGTTTCAGGTTGAGAAACTGCTTTGGAAACCGACAATTATCCAAGATTCATGATTTATCCTGTAACCACAGGCTACAAATCGAGGATCGGAGGATCTTACATCATGATTGGTTTTGTCCCATGGACCCCTTCACCGAAAATCCCCGACCAATATTTCCAAGATTTTGTCTGAGAGTCTTACTAGTGAAATAATCCACCAGAATCCTTTGCTAGTCTCTTGGAGGATTCCAATAGGGAGGTGGGTCGAGCGTCGCGCCGGGAACGGTGAGGCAGTCATCGGGGATAATCCTCGGAGTGATGGATTCAGAAAGCCTTGAACTTTCGATATAAAGCGGCATACGACTCACGGATGCCACGATGAAATAGCCCAAGACAACTTCGTCCGGATCGGTCAGACCAATGATATTACCGCGAATATTGGCAGGCGGCTGGTCAAAAACGCTTCCGGTAATGTTGATTTGCTGCTGCACTAAGCGCAAAAACCGATAGGCCTCTTGGGACACAGCCATCTGGAGAATCTCAGTCCTGTAGGTACGCTTGAATCTCAATCCATCATCCTGTATGTAGGCAACAGGAATTTTTTGTGACAAACCATTGAAACTCTCATCGGCTGCTATCGCAAAACTCTGTATCCTGGAATTTTCTTTGGCGAAGCATATTTCGCAGCAATCCTTCGGCGCTGGACCTCTTGGATTGGTCGGATGGGTCGGAGGAAGTGTATAAAGTTCCGGGTTGGCAACCAACACATAATCGCCTGGACCGGATCTCCAATAGTAAAAATTGGTCTGATCGCTCGGATCCTTGAAATACGCATAAATCTGGGTGCCTACTTTGTCGTTCAGCCGATCGCTGGTAAACGTTCGGACAGATTCATAGGAGAGCGAATCAATCTGGGGAACACTATTGGCGATCTCCGGCAACGAGGAATAGGTCTTCCCATTCTGAAGCTCTATTTGGAGGATGTAACTTCTCCCTACCTGCACCTGAAATCCTGCCGGAGTGAAATAGGAACCTCTTTCCACTTCCTCAGAAAGAAACGTAACGTTGCCTTCACTGTCCCTCAAAGCGACTTTCGCTTCGGTTACTGGCCTAATCAAGCCCTCAAATACACTTCCATAAGTATCGGACCTTGTCAAGCGAATCAAATGTGGTCCGGGTTCATTGGTAATAAAGCCCTCGACCGTCAAGAGTTGTTCGCCTTCGGGAATCTCTACCTTATAGGGGTCGATACAGGAAAGCGTAAACAAAAGCAATATATAAAGTGATCTCTTCAACATCGTCCTATCAGAATTTTACCGAATAACTTAAAGTTGGAAGTGGGACGCCCAAGATCGCCAATCGGTATGGCTGTGGCGGTGAACCCGGCTGGTCTGCAAAGAAGATCGAATATGGGTTCTTTCTTCCATACACGTTCATGATCGCAAAGGTCCAATCTCCTTGATAGAAAAGGCCTTTGCCCTTCAGCTTGAAATTGAATGAAATATCCAGACGGTGAAAATCCGGCAAGCGCTGCAAGTTTCTATTTGGGAAATAGGCAAGTGAGTTGCCTGCAAAGTCGAACTTGGCTTCCGGAAACGAAACAGGGCGACCTGTGCTGTAGGAGAATGTGGCCGAAAAAGAAGCGTTGGTTGCCAGCTTGTAATTTCCGATCAGCGTGAGGTCATGGGGTTTGTCAAAATTTGCCGGATACCATTCGCCGTCGTTGACGATTTCCTCCTCAAAGGGGGTGATCACACGTCGAAAGGTCCTGGAATACGTGTAACTCGCCCAACCTGTCGTCCTGCCCAGGTTTTTCTTTACATAAAACTCCGCGCCATAGGCTTTTCCCTGTCCCGGGATAATCTCCGTTTCGAGGTTGTTTTGTAGCAGTAGCCTAGCGCCGTCCTTATAATCAATTACATTCTGGATGTCCTTGTAATACACTTCCACTGAGGTTTCAAAGATGTTTCCTTTGAAGTTCTTGTACACACCCAACGAAAGCTGGTCCACAATCTGTGGCTTGAAGAATTGGTCACTTAGCTTCCAAACATCCGTGGGCGCAATGGTAGCGGTATTGGAAATCAGGTGGATAAACTGGTACATCCTGTTATAGCCACCCTTGATGGAGGTCTTGGAATCGAAGGAATACCTGAATGAAGCCCTTGGGCCGAGGCCATCATATGATTGGATCAATTCCCCGTCCCCGTAGGTTCTTTCCCCAATCACCGTCCCATTGCTAATTGGCAGGTTTGGAGCGTATTCCCGGACCGTTCGAGGGCCAAAGTATTGGTAAAAATCATAACGCAAACCGTAGGATATCCCAAATTTTTCACCAAACTCCAATTCGTGCTGTGCATACACTCCAGATTCCCGGCCAAACTCATTTTGGACACTTTGGGGCAGTACACTCGATTCGCCATCACTCGGCAGCGGAATCAAATCTCCTGGCCTGATCGTGATTTGTTTCGAATCAGCACCAAATGAAATCTTGTTCCGCTCTCCCAAATTGTAGGTAAAATTCAACCTCAATCCCAAATCTTGGATACCGGACTGCAGGTCGAAGTTGTTGATACCGGATTTGTTGAAAATGGAAAAATCGTATTCTGTGTAAAACCCGATAATATCCAGATTGGTCCGCTCTCCAAACTTGCCCTGATAGCGTAAGGTATGGCTCATATTGGTCCACGAAATAGTGGTATCCGAGGCCAAAGCGAAATCATCGTAACTTCTGTAGAAGCTGTACGTGACGTTGTGGTTTTCATTAATTTCCCCGTAAAGGATCCCATTCATGTCGTTGAAGTTG
Organism: Mariniradius sediminis; assembly: GCF_021491425.1. Classification (NCBI taxonomy): domain Bacteria; kingdom Pseudomonadati; phylum Bacteroidota; class Cytophagia; order Cytophagales; family Cyclobacteriaceae; genus Mariniradius; species Mariniradius sediminis. Next base: position 13,358 of record NZ_JAKEVZ010000016.1, read on the forward strand.
GCATTGGAGGAACGCAAATCAGGATTGTTGAGTGAGTTTAGCAACCAATTGATATATGAACCTCTAAAGCCTACCTTGGCGGAAAGATGGTTTTTGATAATCGGGCCGTTCAACGAGGCTTTGCCGGAAACTGTCCCGACCATGAGGTCTCCTCCCCAGCGATCCAGGCTACCCGACCTTGGCGTGATATCGAGGATCGAGGAACCACGCCCACCAAATTTGGTTGGGATGATCGCCTTGTAAAGTGTGAATTCATTGACCATATCCGGATTAAAAGCCGTAAACAAGCCAAACAAGTGGGATGGGTTGTACACAGGTGCCCCCGCGAAAAGTATCAGGTTTTGATCGGCGCCACCTCCACGGACATTGAGTCCCGAAGATGCTTCGCCCGCCTGGCTAACACCAGGCAAGGTCGCGATCGATCGAATTATATCCACTTCACCCAAAAAAGGAGGCAATTCCTTCAGCGTATTCATGTTGATGCTGACGGCTCCCATTTCCGTACTCCGGATGTTCTTCTCTGGATCCGAACCAAAAACCACCACATCATCCAAATCAAAATCCTCTTGGATCATCGTCAGGGTAATCCGACCATCTCCGACGGCCACAAAAGGGTAAATGATTGTTTCGTAGCCCACATACCTGATTTCAAGGATATACTCAGCACGATCCAAGACAAGGTTGAAGCTCCCGTTTGTGTTCGTCACCTCGGTTTTGTTAAGTTCTCTGACCGTGACGGTAGCGCCTACCAACGCCTCTCCGGTGATTTGGTCCGTCAGACGGCCACCGATCTTGATATCCTTCAGCTGGCCAATATCGCGACCAATGACGGTTTTCTGTTGACTGTACGCAGTCAAATGGCAAACCGAGAAAAGCACCAGAAGGAGTAAATATTTTCTCATATCGTATCGTTAAAAGCCCCTCGGATCAAAAACCCAAAACTGCATGGGACCTGACACCTGAATCTCCCCGTTTCTAAGGATATAAATGTTGCCGGAATCCTGGAAAGCACCCACATTTTGCCCTTGGGCAAGTCCAGGGAAATCATTCTTGGCCACCCAATTCATCGTACGCAGGTCAAGTTCCCAAACCTGTTCGGAGCGGTTTTCCATTCCGACGTAAGCAAGGTCTCCGATGGTCAAGCCAAATCCCCTTATATTTGTGAGTACACCCGGATAGACACTCACCACATTCCATGACTCATTAGCTGGATTGAATTCATACAGCCCTTTGCTGACTTGGTCGATGAAATACTGCTTGCCTTGGTAATGGAAGTTCATCACGTTGAGATTGATTGAAATGGGGGCATCATTGATCCTCGTCCAAGTATCAGTAGACTTGGAGTATTTTAGGACTTCCTTCTCTGCGCCAAAACCTCCACCCAAAACAAACACAGCGTCTGCAGTCTCAAATGCCGCAGCCCAATAAGCGGGCCGGGGAAGATCACGCAATTTCACAAATGCGCCATTTTCGAGTTTCCAAAAATCCAAAGTAGCGCTGCCAGGGTTGATAGAAAAACTCAACGAACCGCCTCCAAAATATTTCCCAGTGGAAAATGCCCTTAAATGATTGCCCCCAGGAAAAGACACTTCATTCCAAGTACCGGAACCGAAGTCATATTTCCAAAACCGGTTGTTGAGGTTTTGGGCCGATCCCTGGGTCAGGTTACCCAAACCCACATAAAAATCACGGCCTTCCTGAAGTGCGACGTTCTCAAACAGACGCAAGCCCTCCGGGAAAACACCGATTGTCGAAAACTTACCCGTGGTATATTCAAAAGGCTGCGGAAGCACCATTTCCCTGCCCTGACTGACGACACGCACCTGCACGACCGGACTCACCGTAGGCGCCGGGACGATTACCCGAATATTTGATTCAAAGTCTATTCCTAACACCTGCCCCCTATTGGGTCCGAAGAAAACTTCCGTGTCGGAAGTGAAATTCCTTCCCGAAATGGAAACTTCAATTCCTGATTTACCATTGTTGGGAGCCATGACCAAAGCAGCAGGAACCAGGCTTTCCAATGTGATCGCATTTCCAAATATCTCCCCTGAACCAGTCTTCAGATAAGTTCTGGCATAGTACCTGGTCCCTGCCTTAAGGCCCCCGGTTTCTCCGATAAACCTGCCGGGACCAGTTCTTTCGCCTAAAGAGATTACAATCGGTTGGGAAAACTGCTCCGATTCCGAAACTTGGAAACCGTGGTCGGAAGCCTCGATATTTTGGTTGGTGATCACCCTCCCCAATAGCCTTACCCTTTCTCCACTTAGGAACAAAACCTCCTCCGTAAGCAAGGAAGGCTCAAAATCGACCTCCTCTTGACAGGCATTAAACAATCCCAAAAGGACAAATAAGATGATGACGGGAGTAAACCTGAATTTATTCATTTACTAGATGCTATACGCAGCCGCCAAAAATAAAGGAATAATTATTCAAAAAAAATCAAATAGGGGGTCCGATTGCTTTCTAAAAACTAAAATATGATGAGGAAATCACGCAACAAATCAGAATATTCTTTGGAATAAATCCCCTCAGTGTCCTTGATTGAAATGATCCTGCTTTCAAAGCCCCGATCCAAAAAAGAAAAACCCTGAATCCGCCTGTGGCTCCTCTTTTGGGGCTGATCACAAATTTCCAACAAAAAAAATGGGAAAAGACCCCTTTTTTGCAACTCACTTTCCAAAGAAACCATTTGTATGGGTGGAAGAATCACCCAAAAAACTCCCGTTTCGCCAAGAAGCTTTGTGACACCATCCGCCAAAGCATCAAAATCCAAGCGCTCTTGGTGCAAAGCCAGATTCCGCTTTTGATCGACAGAAAGTAGGTGATTCGGAAAATAAGGCGGATTACTGACTATCAGGTCAAAGGTTTTCTCCCATGCTTTTGCGAAATCTTGGAAAGGGGTGTGCCAAACGTGTACCCGATCATCCCATGGACTTCCTACCACATTTTCCTTTGCCTGCAAAAAGGCAGACTCATCGATCTCTACCGCCTCGATCCTCGCGGTGGGAAATCGCTGGGCAAGCATCAAGGCAACCAGGCCAGTACCCGTGCCGATATCCAAAATCCGGTTGGGTGATCCCGTGCCCGCCACAGCCCCTAACAGCACCCCATCCGTGCCGACTTTCATCGCACATCGGTCGTGATGGATTTGGAATTGTTTGAATCGGAAAGGCTTGGACATGCGGGCTTCTTAAAAGAGTGAAGAATCTTCCTTCTCGTAGCCTTCGTCAGGGGGAAGATTGGCCTGACTTGCAGCCTCCACGGCAAGTTGGTCGCAGCGCTCATTCTCTGGATGTCCCGCATGGCCTTTGACCCAAATAAACTTCGGCTTGAACCGCACATGCAGCGTGATGTAGTGCTTCCAAAGGTCAGGGTTTTTCTTTCCCTGAAAGCCCTTTTTCTGCCAGCTCCATATCCAACCCTTTTCTACCGCATCTACGACGTACTTGCTGTCGGAAAAAATAGTCACCGGAATATCCCTGACTTTCAGCGCCTCCAATCCGCGGATCACGGCAAGCAGCTCCATACGGTTGTTGGTGGTCAAGCGAAAGCCTTCCGAAAGCTCCTTCCGGTGCTGCTTGTAGATCATCACGACCCCATATCCTCCCGGTCCAGGATTGCCTTTGGATGCGCCGTCGGTGTAGATGGTGATCATGGGTGGGTTTGGAGTATGGATTTATGTACGAAGTACGAAGAACAAAGTACCAAGAAATAGGGGCCTAAAAGAGGTTCCGAAAATTTTTGATGACACATCAAGCATCCGACAATTCCGGACACCTAAATCATCTCCCCCGAAAACATCGCGCTCTTGAAAATCTTGATCGCAATGGATAGCAGGATGATGCCGAAAATTCGGCGCAACACATCCAAACCGGTTTTGCCTAGCTTCTGCTCCAGCCAGTTGGTACTTTTCAAAACGGCATATACAACAGCCAAATTGATCACAATCCCAATGGCAATATTGGCCTGGGTATACTCAGACTTGAGGGTCAAAATCGTCGTCAAAGTCCCAGCCCCCGCGATCAGCGGAAATGCAATCGGCACAATACTCGCGCTCGTCGTACTCGCCTCCGGGTCCGGCTTGAACAGCTCGATTCCCAAAATCATCTCTGCCCCCAAGGCAAAAATGATCAAGGCTCCCGCTATCGCAAAGTCATCCACCCCAATCCCGAACAGCTTGAGGATGGATTGACCCAAGAAAAGGAAAAGGATCATCAGCAGACCCGCGGCAATGGTTGCCTTTCCGGATTGAATATGGCCGACCTTTTTGCGGAGATTGATGATGATGGGAATGGAGCCCAAAATATCGATCACCGAAAACAGTATCAAGGTCACGGAAAATATCTCCTTCAGGCTCAGCATGCTCAGTATTTCTTCAGAAAGGCAATCAATTTGTCAAACTCCGCATCGGTGATGGCGGGGAAGTTGGCAATGCGGAAACTGGTCGGCTTCAATGGTCCATAGCCGCCACCGAGCTGCATGCCCGCTTTCTCCGCTTCTTTCTTTACCTGGGCAATAAATTCCTCCTTGCCACTCACTGCCATGACAGTGCTGCTGCGGGCCTCGGGATTTTGGATCAGCATTCGCATGCTGGCGGTATTGGCAATCGTATCTTCCAATTTCCGCATCCGAGCTTTGGTCTTTTGATCAATATGCTGGATCTCGGGCATATCCTGCAGCACCCGGTACAAAAGGTAAATCCCAAAAACATTGGGCGTGTAATGCGTCTGATAGGTCGCGGCATTTTCCAGCATAAAATTCAGGCTGTTGTAGCGGCCCTTCTCGCCCTTGTCCGCGGCTTTTTGTACGGCTTTTGGGGAAATGATCAAAATACCCAAGCCTGCGGGCAAGCCAAAGCACTTCTGTACCGAGGCATACCAAATGTCAGCCAAGCCAAAGTCCAACTCAATCCCCGCCATGGAAGATGTGGTATCCACCGCAATCATCTTTTCGGGATACTTGTTTGCAATCGCCGCAATGGTCTCCATCCGCACTTGGGTGGCATTGGAAGTTTCATTTTGTGTTATCGCGATCAAGTCAAACTCCTCGCCGATATGCAAATTCGCCACGTCAACCGTTTGGTCGGCATCCAGCTTGTGCGCAAAGGTTTTCGGCTCGATGTATTTGGCGTACTCGTACCATTTTTTCCCAAAAAATCCCGAGAAAATATGGTAACCCGCCGACTGTACGATGGATTGGCTGATGATTTCCCAATTTTCCGTGGCAGAGGAAGTGAAAAGCAGCTTGTAATCGGCCGGCATATGCAGCTTCTCCCGCATCAGGGTCTCGGTCTCCTGATACAGATTCATGAAAACGGATGAGCGGTGGTTGGCGCTCAAAATACCTTTCTCGTAAGCCTCCTGCATGTAGCGGGGGAGGCTGTCATAGACCTTGGAAGGTCCCGGTGCAAAAGTCAACATGTAACTATGGGATAAAATAGCGGATTCCTAATTCGTAACCTCTGAGGCCCAAGCCCGAAATCATCCCCACGCATTCCTTGGTGATGATGCTTTTGTGGCGAAACTCCTCCCGCTTGTAGATATTGGAAATATGGACCTCCAATACGGGCGTCTTGATGCCTGCGATCGCGTCCGAAATCGCTACCGAAGTATGGGTATAGCCGCCCGCATTCAGCAAAATCGCATCATACGAAAACCCCACTTCATGGAGCTTGTTGATGATTTCGCCTTCGACATTGCTTTGGAAATAGTGCAGGTCGACCTGCGGAAACATCGCCCGCAGCTCGGCAAAATAGTCCTCAAAGGACCTGCTGCCGTAGATTTCGGGCTCGCGCTTGCCCAGCAGGTTGAGGTTGGGGCCGTTGATGATGATGATTTTCAAGGTAATGGTTGGGAGTGGTTACGGTCGCCAAAGTTAAGGAAGGATTTCTTTTTCTACTTTCCCGACCTTAGATTTAAATTCCAAAACCAGCGCCAACATGTCCCAATGGACTTCACTCCTGAAGCAATTCCAGCACCACCTCAAATTGGAGAGATCGCTCAGCGAAAATTCCATCCTGGCCTATACACAGGACATCGAGAAGCTCAGCCGCTACATGGAGTCGAGTTTCCCGGATGTGCATCCTACGACTGCCAAACTCGAACACCTGCGCTATTTCGTCAATAGCCTCGCCGAATTGGAGATTTCGGAATATACCCAAGCCCGCATCGTGTCGGGCATCAAGGCCTTTTACAGGTTTCTGATGTACGAGGACAAAATCCGCGAAGACCCCGCCCAACTCCTCGAAGCACCCAAACTCGGCCGCAAACTCCCCGATACCCTCAGCTTCCACGAAATCAACGATATCCTCGAGAGCATCCCCCTCGGCAGCCCCGAGGGCCACCGCAACCGCGCCATGCTCGAAATCCTCTACAGTTCGGGTCTCCGGGTATCGGAACTCACGGACCTCAAGACCGGCCAAATCTTCGCCGACATCGGCTTTCTGCGGGTCATCGGCAAGGGCAACAAGGAGCGCCTCGTCCCCATCGGCCGGGATGCCCTGAAGTACCTCCGCATCTACCTCGACGAGGTCCGCGTCCATGTCCAGCCTGCCAAAGGCCACGAACAGTTTGTCTTTCTCAACAAAAGGGGCAAAAAACTCAGCCGGGTGATGGTATTTCTCATCATCAAAAAACAGGTTGAGAGTATCGGGCTCAAGAAAAACGTCAGCCCGCACACCTTCCGGCACAGTTTCGCCACCCACCTCATCGAAGGTGGTGCCGACCTGCGTGCCGTACAGGAAATGCTGGGACACGAAAGCATCACTACCACCGAGATCTACACCCATCTCGATAGGGATTACCTGAGGCAGGTACTGAACGAGTTCCATCCCAGGAAGTAGGTTTTTGGATGCAGTGGCAGAGTTCAGTTGGCAGAAGCTTGATCAGTTGGCAGTAGCAGGGTGTTTCTTTCGGTGATCGCCGAGGGAAATCTTTCCATAATTGAGGAAAGAGCGTTTGCGATTTTTTTAGAACCAAATGTTACATCCTACTTTCTCTTAGGGTGAAAATCAATTTTTCCTACTTTTGAAAAGGGGAACCCGATCAATGCTTCACGGTTACTTCCGATCGCTTCCACAAACTTTGGTCAAAAAATCAATCCCAACCCATGTCCGAGGGAACAAGAATCAATAAATACCTGAGTGAAGTCGGTTTTTGTTCCAGAAGGGCTGCCGACCAACTCATCGAGGAAGGCCGCGTGACCATCAACGGCAAGGTACCCGAAATGGGCACCAAAATCCACCCGGGCGACGAAGTCCGCGTCAACGGCAGATTGATTTCCAAACCAACAGAGCAGCACGTTTATATCGCATTCAACAAGCCCGTTGGCATCGTCTGCACCACGGACGTCAAGTCCGAACGCGACAACATTATCGACTACATCAAGCACCCCAAGCGGATTTTCCCCATTGGCCGCCTCGACAAAGACAGCCAAGGATTGATTTTCCTCACCAGCGACGGGGACATCGTCAACAAAATCCTACGCGCAAAAAACAACCACGAAAAGGAATACGTGGTGACGGTCAACAGGCCCATCAACGGGGAGTTTATCGAACGAATGTCCAACGGCATTCCCATACTCGGGACCATGACCAACAAATGCCAAGTCAAACAGCTCGGCCCTAAGGTATTCAACATTATCCTGACCCAAGGACTCAACCGACAAATCCGCCGTATGTGCGAATACCTCGGCTATGAAGTCGTGAAGCTGCAACGCATCCGCATCATGAATATCCGCTTGGATATTCCCATCGGCAAATGGAGGGACCTCTCCCCAAACGAAATGAAACAAATCAACCTCATGGTTTCCGATTCCTCAAAGACGCATGATTGATGCTAATCTCTCTGCAATTTTTTTGAGAAGACTCGCCATCCAGAGGTTTGGGCTTTTGTGGCAGGTGATGATTCGATTTTACGCTATTTGGCTAAAGCCAGGAATATCTTTCGCCATTTCCCCAAATCCAATCTATCCAATTTTGAAGGGCTCACTTGTACTCATTAGACAAGGAAATCTGTCTCCAAAATTAGGGACCCGCCTTGCAGCTCTGTAAATGCATTTAAGGTCGATTCCGTCTACTTTGAAGCTGCGAAAAAAACTCCTTGTGTTCAATCTACGTCCATATAGCTTTTCATGATGTTCAATGAAATCATTTAAAAAATCAACCATATCATTGCCATTAAACCCTGATATGCGATAGGCTAGGCCTGTTTTTCGGTTTAGCGCCAAGACCATCTCGGTATTAGGACCATGGAAAAGACTAAGCAGCTGATCTTGTTGATCGAAGTCTGAAAAATTGTATTCTACATTCTTCAAATCCGAGTAGAAGAATGTAACAAAATCGTCCATCCCGCTAGGAGACGATGATATTCTCAATGAATCAATATCAAGGCGAACCGAGGATTTGAACTCCAAATACCTCCTGTGATCCTTGGCATATCCGATCGTCGTGTTTGCAACGACGTTTTTTCGATCCAAATAAACTTGCAGGTGAAAAATATCCTCTGCGTTTGTGTCTGTCTGGGCAAATTACTGTAGACTAAAAAGGACAGCCTGACAAGCAAATATCAACAGATTTCTCATCATTTTTCCCGATCATTATTTTCTATTGGCGAATTAAACCTTTCCTGCTAGCGTCTATTGCGTGATAAATGCAAATATCAGATATAGTTTAATTCTGATCCTTTTTCCAAACCGCCCACAATAGAACGATTTGTCGAAATTGAGTAAAATCCACCCCATCCTCACTTCATTTCCAATACCCACCAGTCGCTCCCGAAAGTCAGCCCGTTGCCTTCGTCGCCGAGACCGAGATAGACCTTTTCTCCAAGGACTTCAAGCACTTTCAGCGTAAACCCACTTCCCGGATAGTCACCGATCTTCTTCCAAGTCTTTCCCTTTGGCTCAAACTGCCAAATGTCGCGAAACCTTTGGTTTTTGCCAAAAAAGTCACTTTCCTTCCCTCCAATCAGGTAGCCATAGCCGTCCATCGCAAACCCACTCGCATCGTATCTACCCTTTTCCGGGAAATCGGGAAGTATCTCCCAAGTTCCGTTAACTAGATCGTAGCTGACACAGCGCTTGTTCCCAAGTCCACTATCCATACCCGTCGTGTAGTACATTTTATCATCAATTCTAAAAAAAGCCGCAAAATTGATGAATACAGGGGGAGCCGGTTTCTCAGTGTAGCTAAAGTCCAGCAAACTAATCTCGAAAGCCTTTTTATCGGTAACGAAAAACACCTTATCACCGATAAGTGTTGCATGGCCGTCCCGCAGGCTGGGAATGGATGAAAAGTCCGCGACCTGCTGCCAAGTATCCGAGGCTGGATCGTAGGCGTGGACATAGTTGTATTCAATATGATCGCAAGGCACTTCCGGACGACTGCACTCAACTGTGCCTCCAAAAAACACATATCCCTTGCCGTTGTAGGCAAAAGCGTCCTGCCCAAAAAATCGCCCTAATGGAAAAGGTGCTTTTTCGGTCCATGTGTTTGAGGCCACGTCATACTCCCAAAAGTCCGCCAAAAACGTCTGTCCCGAGGCGTCACGCCCAAATCCGGCACCTACATAAACCTTGTTGCCGATGGCAAACGAAAACGCGCTCCGGCGACCTGAACCGGGTATTGCACTTAAACCAGTGAAATCAGCTTCAATTTCTGTTTCCGGATCGCTGGGATCTTGGTCCGCCGATTCCGAGCAGGCAAAAAGAACAAAAGCCAAAAAGAATACAACCAATCGCATGTACATATTTGAGTTATTTAGAATTGAAAAATTAGGTAAAAATAAAAATCTTGGATTCATTTGTTCCTTTTTTTATATAAATAGTTTGAAGTCCAAATCGACTTTGGAACAAAACCCTCTTCAAGTAAAAAAACAGTACAAGAATGAAATTTTAGCGTGGAATTCCACGCTACATTCGCCCCATTTCCCAAATCAGTAAACACTTTCAAATCAAAAAGATGGATAATCAAATTAATCCCCAAAGAAAAGATAGATTTACCTTAATTTTACCCCAACATCAATTTTCCGAGAAGTGTACAAGTCCATCCTGAAGCCGCTGCTTTTTAAAATGAACGCCGAAAAGGCGCACCACCTCACTTTTGCCTGGATCAAACGGACCTTCAACCTTCCCTTCGCGCGGACGGTAATCCAGCGGCAGTTTGCCTACGACGACCCCATTTTGGAGCGGGAGGTGTTTGGATTGCGGTTCAAAAACCCGGTCGGATTAGCTGCAGGCTTTGACAAGGACGCCAAGCTCATCGACGAAATGGACCTCTTGGGATTCGGCTTTATCGAAATCGGGACACTCACACCAAAGCCCCAAGAGGGAAACCCAAAGCCGAGGCTCTTCAGGCTTCCCCAAGACCTTGCCCTTATCAACCGCATGGGCTTCAACAACGGCGGGGTGAAGGATGCAGCCATTCGCCTGCAGGAACGTAAATCGGATATCATCGTCGGTGGCAACATCGGCAAAAACAAAAATACGCCCAACGAAAAGGCGGAGGAAGACTACCTGATTTGCTTCGAGGCGCTGTATCCCTACGTGGACTACTTTGTCGTCAATGTAAGCTCCCCCAATACGCCGAATCTACGAGACCTCCAAGAAAAAGAACCCCTCAAAAAACTGCTCCTTTCTGTCAAAAAGGCCAACAAACGCAAGGATTATCCAAGGCCGATACTCCTGAAAATCGCTCCCGACCTCACCGTCGGACAACTCGACGATATCATTGAGATCGTGATGGAAACCAAAATCGACGGCGTCATCGCCACCAATACGACCATTGACCGGAGTTTGCTCAAAACAGATAAGAGTGCGGTAGAAGCCATCGGCGCGGGAGGCGTCAGCGGAAAGGTCCTCGCCAAACGCAGCACGGAAGTCATCCGCTACCTCCACAGCCAATCCAACGGTGCATTTCCAATCATCGGTGTCGGGGGGATTTTTTCGGCTACGGACGCCATCGAAAAGCTGGAAGCGGGCGCATCGCTAGTGCAGGTCTACACGGGCATGATTTATGAGGGACCCAGCCTGATCAAAAAAATCAAGAAGGGAATTGCGGCACACTACAAAAAGAACAAGGTCCTCGCATAGAATTTGTTGCATTGCTGCGTTAGGCTTTTTGGGCAGGAATCCCCGAAATATATCCGAACCGATTGTTTGGAAATCTGTATATTTCCGCCGCCTTCATAAAAAGAGATATGTAAGTTGATGCTCTATGGCTTCAGAGACTCCCAAGACAAATACCTTTAGAAAGAAAAACGAACCCAAACCAAGTCCCAAGGCAGCTTGGAAACCCGGGTTTTCCCTGTCTTTTGCCAAAGACCAACGCATTCCCCTGACTTTGGGGATCATTTTCCTATCGTTTTCGATCTTCCTCTTTTTCGCCTTTGTCAGCTATATCTTCTCCGGCAAGGCCGACCAAAGTCTGGTAGCCTCCGAAATCGACCAAAGCCTCCGGACCACGGCCACGGAAGCCCGCAACTGGCTTGGGTTGTTTGGCGCCAAGCTTTCTGACATTTTGATCAGGAGGTGGTTTGGGTTGGCTGCATTTTTCCTTCCGCCCTACCTGTTTTTGTTGGGATTCAAATTGACCTTCAAAAAATCCCTGATGTCCCTGAGTCGGTTCAGCAGCTTTGCACTGTTTTTCGTCTTTTGGTTGGGCCTGACAATCGGGTACTTGGTACAGCTGGCAGATGGATTCACAAGCTTTGGCTACCTCAGTGGGGGATTTGGCTATGAATTGGGCCTGCTGGCACAGGAATTTCTGGGTTGGGGAAGTTTTATCCTTATCCTGGGTTCGTTGATCATTTTCCTCGTTTTCTATTTTGACATCAGCCAACTCAATTGGTCATTCAAATCCGAGCCGGCCACAAAACCGGATCCGATGGCAGCTGAAACGAAGGAAAAACTGGAAGACGAACTGGATGAATTGGAGGACGAGGTTCCGATGTTGACAGAGGAAGAAATCGAGGAAGACGTCAGTTCATGGACATTGAAATCCGAGGAAAAAGAAACCAAAAAACCCCTGAGTACCCCCGTTTTCAACATCGAAGGTGAAGACGTGCTGTTGGACGAAGAACCGATCTTGCCAGCAAAAGAGGAGAAGAAATTCTCCGTCGTGACGAATATCGACGAGGAAAAAACCGCCGAAATGGTAGAAAACCTCGATCCCTATGATCCGACCTTGGATTTGCCGCATTACAAATACCCGACACTGGATCTGCTCAATGAATACGATGTCCAAAAAGTCACCGTATCCCGACAGGAACTCGAGGACAACAAAAACAAGATTGTCGAGACCCTTGTCAACTTCAAGATTGGTATCCAGGAGATCAAGGCAACCATCGGCCCGACTGTGACGCTCTACGAAATCATTCCTGATCCAGGGGTGAAGATTTCCAAGATCAAAAACCTGGAGGACGACATCGCGCTAAGCTTGGCAGCCTTGGGTATCCGAATCATCGCCCCGATGCCCGGCAAGGGCACCATCGGTATCGAGGTTCCCAACAAAAACCGGGAGCTCGTGCCTGCCAAAGCAGTATTGGGTACGGACAAGTTTATGAAGAGCGACAAGGACCTGCCTGTTGCCTTGGGAAAAACCATCTCCAATGAGGTCTTTGTAATTGATCTGGCCAAGATGCCACACCTCCTGATGGCGGGTGCCACGGGTCAGGGAAAATCTGTGGGTTTGAACATGATTTTGGCTTCCTTGGTCTACAAGAAGCACCCGTCCCAACTGAAATTCGTCCTTGTCGACCCCAAAAAAGTAGAACTCACCCTTTTCAACAAGATCGAAAGACACTTCCTTGCCAAGCTTCCCGGTACAGAGGAAGCGATCATCACCGACACCAAAAAGGTCATCTATACGCTCAATTCGCTTTGTATTGAAATGGACCATCGGTACGACTTGCTCAAGGATGCAGGCTGTAGGAATCTCAAAGAATACAATTCAAAATTTGTGGCGCGGAAGCTCAATCCGGAAAAAGGACACAAGTTTATGCCTTACATCGTTTTGGTCATCGACGAGTTGGCGGACTTGATGATGACGGCCGGAAAGGAAATCGAGGCACCAATCGCACGCTTGGCACAGTTGGCGAGGGCGATTGGGATCCACCTCGTAGTGGCGACCCAGAGACCCTCCGTCAACGTCATCACAGGTATCATCAAGGCCAACTTCCCGGCAAGGTTGTCGTTCCGTGTGACTTCAAAGATTGACAGCCGCACCATCCTAGATGCAGGCGGTGCAGAGCAGTTGATCGGGATGGGCGATATGCTTTTGTCACAGGGTTCGGATGTGACGCGCCTCCAATGCGCCTTCTTGGACACCCCTGAGGTGGATGCGGTATGTGATTGGATTGGTGAACAAAAAGGCTATCCGGATGCTTATCTATTGCCGGAGTTTGAAGGCGAAGAGGGCGAGGGCAGCTTGGCGGATATTGATTTGGCGGATCGCGATCCGCTGTTTGACGAGGCAGCGCGATTGATTGTCCTGCATCAGCAGGGAAGCACTTCCCTGATCCAAAGGAAGCTCAAACTCGGCTACAACAGGGCCGGTCGGATCGTCGACCAACTGGAGGCCGCGGGAATTGTCGGCCCATTTGAAGGCAGCAAAGCCCGCGAAGTGCTGATTCAGGATGAGGCCAGTTTGGAACGGTTATTGAACAGCCTGTAGATTAACTGTACAAAGTACCAAGTACGATGTACCAAGCCAGGGGTCCGTTTGTGAGAATTTAGGAACATTGGTCATCCTGCATCCAAACGAATAAAGAAACATATTTCATCATACCAAAATGAAGCGTTTACAGACATTACTTATTTTTTTTCTCGCATTTTCTACCATTGCCTTTGCGCAAAAGGATCCCAAAGCCAAGGAGGTTTTGGATGCCGTAAGCCTGAAATACAAGGGATTGAAAGGCATGAAAGCCAGTTTTGATTTCACCGTCACCGATGCGGGCGAATCGCGTGCGCAAAGTAAAACTGGCGAAATCGCTATCAAAGGCAACAAATACCACCTCAAGCTGCCGGAGCAGGAGATTTACAACAACGGAAAAACCGTCTGGACCTACATCGAAACAGATGGCTACAAGGAGGTTACGATCAACAACGCAGGAGAAATGCAGGATGAATTGACCCCGTCGACGGTGTACACGATTTACCAAAAGGGTTACAATTACCGGCTTGTCGGCGAACGGACAGAAAACGGGGTTCTGATCCAAGAAGTCGAACTAACGGCAGAAAAGGCGAATGCACCATTCAAACGGGTGAAACTCTTTGTCGACAAAAACAAAAAAGACCTGACCGGATGGGAAATCTACGACGACCAAGGCGGAATCTTCAAATACAAGTTCAAATCCGTCAATACCAACGTCGATCTACCGGACGAATATTTCAACTTTAACCCGCAGAAGTACGGCAAGGTTGAGATCATTGATTTGAGGTAAAAGCCCCTTTTCCGATCCATGAATAGACAGGAACTCATCCAGCAAATCAAGGCTAAGCAATCATTCCTTTGCGTCGGTTTGGACACCGATCTGCAAAAAATCCCCAGCCACCTCCAAGGCGCAAAAGATCCAATTTTTGAGTTCAACAAAGAAATCATCGACCAAACCGCCGATTTTGCGGTAGCCTACAAGCCCAATATTGCCTTTTATGAAGCACTCGGGCCCAGGGGTTGGGAAAGCCTCGCCAAGACCCTGGAGTATATTCCCAAGGACATTTTCACGATCGCTGATGCCAAAAGGGGCGATATCGGCAACACTTCCGGGCTGTACGCCAAGGCCTTTTTCGAAACGATGGATTTTGACTCCATCACTGTCGCACCATACATGGGAGTCGACAGCGTGGGTCCTTTTTTGGAATATGCGGGAAAATGGGTCATTCTGCTCGCCCTCACTTCCAACGAAGGCAGCCAGGATTTTCAGGTCACGACACTGCAAAACGGAAAACCGCTTTACCAAGAAGTGTTGGAAAAAAGCAGCCAATGGGGAAGCCCCGACAACATGATGTATGTGGTCGGAGCAACCCGGGGGGAAAAAATCGGGGCGGTTCGCAAGATTGTTCCTGATCATTTTTTCCTGGTCCCTGGTGTGGGCGCCCAGGGCGGAAGCCTCCAGGAAGTGGCAAAATATGGCATGAACAAAAACTGTGGCCTTTTGGTGAATTCCTCCCGCGGCATCATCTACGCAGGGAAAGACAAGGATTTTGGAAAAGCCGCACGGCAGGAGGCCAAAATACTCCAGGCCGAAATGGCCGATCTGCTGGCCCTTTACTCCGAATTGTAAGCCTTAAGCTAACTAGCTTCAAATTAGTCGACTAATTTCACCTCTAGGGACTCGGCAAAGTGCGGGCACCAAGATTATCTTTTTAAATTAGATCATATAGTTGATCTTGACCTAAGATAATTTTAGAAAGCCTATGGAATTCCGGGAAGATTTTCTCCAGGCAGTCTGGAAATACCAGTATTTTGACAAAAACAGCCTGTTCACCACGGATGGCCAGTCCCTCGAGATCAAAAAAATCGGCTATCACAACCAGTACGAGGGGCCGGATTTTTTGGAGGCACATGTCAGGCTTGGAAAAATCGACTACCACGGACATGTCGAAATCCACATCCATTCCTCCGATTGGAATGCACACGACCACTCAGCAGATACGAAATATGCTCCGGTAATCCTCCATGTGGTCTGGTCCCACGACAAGGAAATCAACAACCAAGATGGCACTGCCATACCGACATTGGAGTTACGTGGAAGGATTTTCCTCGATACGTTGCGCAACTATGAGCGATTGACCAGCAGCCGAGAGGAAATCATCTGTAGCCCCCACATCGAGCGGGTGCCAGAAATTGTCCGCTTTTCGATGCTGGAAAAAACCCTCGTAGAAAGGCTGGAACACAAATCCCAAAAGCTGGCGGGGATCTTGACGGCGACCAACAACGACTGGGAAGAGACTACTTTCAGATGGTTGTTGTATTGCTTTGGGTTCAAAACCAACGCAGATACTATGCTGCAACTTGCCAAAAAGCTCCCTTTCCGGCAATTGCTGAAGCTTCAGCAACAACCCCAAACGATTCGGGCGATCTTATTTGGCATGGCAGGATTGCTACCTGATCAGCCCGAAGACGAAGAGGGAAAAGCGCTGCAAAAAGAATTCGCCTACCAACACAAAAAGCTGAAGCTTTCTCCCCCACTCCACCGCAACGACTGGAAATTCCTCAGCGTCAGGCCTCCGGGTTTCCCGACGGTACGCTTGGCACAATTGGCCGAACTGATTGGTAAGCAGCAGGGATTTTTCTCGACGCTTTTGAATGGACTGGATTCATTTGGTCAATTCCAAAAATCAATGGACATCCAGTTACCCGAATACTGGCGAAACCATTACCAGCTCGGGCAGCCAAGTCCAAGAATCCAATCAGCGAAATTGGGTTCTTCCACATTGCACCTTTTGGCCATCAACCTACTTGTCCCCCTTTGGTATGAATATGGAAAATATACCCAGCAAAACGAATGGAAGGAAAAGTGCTTCGATTTTCTCCAAACGCTGCCTGCCGAGGAAAACCACATCATCCGAAAGTACACTTGGATAGAATCCCAGCAACAATCTGCTTTCGAATCGCAGGCGCTAATCGGGCTTTTTCAGGATTACTGCCAGCCCAAACGATGCCTGCATTGCAAAATTGGCCAAAGTCTGCTCAAACCAGAAAAGAAATGAATGTTGGTTAGGTAGTCATTTTCCCGTATTTTTGCACTCCGAATTCGCAGAAACCATGGAAAAACCAGTCATAATTTTGGGTGCAAAAGGCATCGCCCATCCTGCTTTGGAGATATTCAACAGCAACCAAGTCATGGTCTATGGATTTCTCGACGAAGACGAAAAGCTCTTTGGACAGGAAATCAACACCGTTCCTATATTGGGCCATACCGAAGATGAAGGCTTTCTCAAATTGATTGGAAAAAAATGCGAGGCCTTTGTCGCCGTGGATGACAACAAGTACCGACAGTTTCTGGTGAAAATGCTCCACGAAAACCGTAAGGTACAGCCAGTCAATGCCATCCATGGCATGGCGTATATTTCCACAGACGCAACGATCGGGCACGGAAATTTCATCAACGCGAAGGTTACCCTAGGTGCAGGTAGCAAAATCGGCAGCCATTGTATCCTCCACACGGGCGCGATTGTGGAGCATGGGGTAGAATTGGCTGATTTTGTGCAAATTGGCGCAGGGTCTGTTATCAACTCTGGTGTACACCTTGGCGAAGGTGCATTTGTAGGCTCCGGGGTCACCGTAGTATCCGGGATCTCGATAGGCAAAAACGCCCGAATCGGCGCAGGTTCGGTGGTGATCTCAAATGTAAAGGACGGTGAGACCGTCTTTGGAAACCCTGCTGCACCCATCAAGAAGTAAATTATTTCTATTCAAATAAAACCAAACACCCTGCTTGAAACAGGGCGATCGTTATGGAAAACAACAATTACAGCATTCTGCTTTACTATTGCTATGCCCAGATCGAAGATCCGGAGGCATACCGCGAGGAACATCACCTCTTTTGCGTCGAAAACAATATCCGCGGACGAATCATCATTTCACCCGAAGGCTTGAACGGAACCGTCTCGGGACTCAAGGAAGACTGCGAAAGGTACATGGCCTATATCCATGGCGACCCGAGATTTGCCAAGACCGAGTTCAAGATCGAATCCCACAACAAGCATGCCTTTGCGAAAATTCACGTGCGGGTAAAGCCAGAGATCGTGCATTCAAGCCTACGACATATTGATCCCAACGTCCGCACAGGGAAGCATTTGGAACCAGAGGAATTCAAGGCGCTCAAAGACCAAGAAGATGTAGTCATCCTCGATGTCCGATCCAATTATGAGCATGAATTGGGCAGGTTCAAAAATGCCATTACGCTGGATATCGAGAACTTCCGGGACTTCCCTGACAAGGTAAAGGAGCTCGAACACCTCAAAAACAAAAAAGTCCTCACCTATTGTACCGGGGGTATCAAGTGCGAAAAGGCATCCGCATTCCTCTTGGAACAGGGATTCTCAAATGTGTACCAGCTGCATGGCGGCATCATTAAGTATGGCCTCGAAGCGGGTGGTGAGGACTTCGAGGGAAAATGCTACGTGTTTGACAACAGGATCGCTGTAGACGTCAACAAGGTCAATCCTGTGGTGATATCAACCTGCCACGTATGCGGCACTACCTGCGACCGCATGGTCAACTGTGCGAATCCAAGCTGCAATGCCCATTTGGCGATTTGTGAGAAGTGCGGCTGGGAATTGGAAGGAGCTTGTTCCACAGAATGCAAGGAACATCCAGAAAAAAGGCCATATGATGGCACTGGATATTACCAGAAAAACACCAATGGCTACAATCCCTACAAGGGACTATTTCGAAGACAGGACAAAGAGAAAATCAAAACTACGATCCATGGCCAAAAGGATTCCAGAGTCGGAACTGATCATCAATCCTGACGGGAGCATCTACCACCTCAACTTGAAGCCAGAACACCTGGCTTCAAATGTTATTGCCGTAGGTGATCCTGATCGGGTGCCAAAGATCTCAAAGTACTTCGACGAAATCGAGTTCAAAATTTCCAAGCGGGAATTTGTGACCCATACAGGATGGTACCGGGGTACCCGAATTACCGCGATTAGTACCGGAATGGGGACGGACAACATCGAGATTTTCATGACCGAACTCGATGCCTTGGTCAACATAGACCTAAAGGAAAGGATGGTAAAGGATAAACATACCAGCCTCAACATCGTGCGCGTCGGCACCTCCGGCAGTATGCGTCGAGAGATTCCAGAAGGTTCACTCCTTGCATCCGAATATGGAATTGGATTGGATACGTTGATGGCATTCTACAAGACCGATTACACCGAATTGGAGGAAAAAGTCGCCGAGAAAATCCAAGGTTCATTGGGGCTGGGCTTTCGACCTTACTGCATTCGAGGCTCAGAAAAGTTGATGCAGACGGTAGGAAAGGGACTTATCATCGGCAACACCGTAACCTGTCCGGGATTTTTCGGGCCACAAGGACGGGAAGTTCGGCTTAAGCCCGCTATGCCGGATTTGATCGAAAAACTCGGAAACCTGGAAATCGGCGGTATGATCTTGACCAATTTTGAAATGGAAACCGCCGGATACTACGCCATGGGACGGCTACTTGGGCACGAGGTACTAAGTCTCAATGCCATCATCGCCAACAGGATAAGCAAAAAGTTCTCCAAAGATCCGTACGGTCTTGTGGATCAACTGATCCGACACACATTAAATGAAATGGCGGGTATCTAGCCCGCCATTTGAGTTTATTACTGGTAATTACTAGGCATTCGACCTGTAAAACACCTGTTCCTGATCTACCTGAAGGTGGTCCCAATCTTTGTAATCAATGTTTTTCAACATTTCGTTAATCGCCTCCAGACATTCCCGTTTTTTCAGGTAGACGCCAAACACCGCATCTCTTTTATCAATCATAAAAATCCGACTTGCTTCAAAAAGATGCTTCAAGCTTTCCCATTTGGACAACACAAGGAGTTCATCCTTATCGCTAACAGATTGGATTATCTTGAACTTGCCAAACCCACATTGAATATTCATATCTTAAAAATTTAAACAATACAACAAAAATAAAACCTATTGACGTCATTTTCAATACGTATTAGTACTTATTTTTCTTTGAATAATACCAAACTAACTGATCAACTCTTTGTTTTTCTGTGCCCAAATCAATAATGCGTTCGGTCGTTTGTCCAAAGAAAGCTTTTTGATGATGTTACTCCTGTGCTTATCCACCGTTCGTTCGGCAATCGAAAGCGTATCAGCGATCTCCTTGGTCGTCAGTCCATCCGCTACATATTTGGCAATCTTCATTTCTGACCGCGTCAACAAATCGCCTTTCTCATCCTTCTTCTGCATGTTCGTCGCCTTCTCGCCACCAATGCCAAAGTACTGCCCACCGCCCAGGACTACTTCGATGCACTTTAGCAGGTCTGCAGGTTCAAACTCCTTGGAAATAAAACCCCCGACTTGCTCAATCTTTGCCAGTTGGAGAAACAAAGGGTCCTTATGGAAAGTCAGGAAAATAACCTTTGTCGGGAGTTTGGCAGCTTTGATTTGCCTCGCCACCTCTAATCCTGACTTCACGGGCATTTCATAATCCAAGATCGCCAAGTCCGGTCTCAACTCTAAAATCAAATCCAAGGCCTCTCCCCCATCCGTCGCTTCCCCCACGACTTGGAAATTTTGTTCATTCAGAAAGGTCATGATACCCCTTAAAAACAAAGGGTGGTCGTCGGCAATCAGAATCGAAATACTCATATCAATAAAAGTAGGTTAGAATAAAATGAATTATTCAATGATTAAACTTAAACAAACAATTAATATTTTAACTTTTGTGAACTTTTCAAAAGTAAATTTAAATATACTTGTTAGATTCGAATTATCTTAATGATTGGAATTTCTTTTGGCGCGGGACATTTGAAAATGGGATAATTCCCTTTCTTCCAATTATCTGGGCCCTATCAGTCGACCACGGCGCTTAGAATTTCCACATGCCACAACCAGCAATACTCCATGACTGCTAGCGCGATAATCCAAGCACTCTCAGATTTGTCAGATCCCGAAAAAGCCGCTTTTCTTCCAGGTTTTTTTAAGGCATTCCCGGGTGGATATGGAGACGGGGACAAATTTTTGGGTGTGACGGTCCCCAACCAAAGAAAAGTTGCCGCACAATTTGCCAAGAAGACGACCGAGGGGGACTTACAGCAACTTATCGAAAGTCCCTATCACGAGGTGCGGCTCACCGCGCTCCTGATCCTCGTTTCAAAATTCAGAAAAGCCTCTGAAAAGGGATTTTGGGTCGATTTCTACTTGCGAAACCTGAAATATGTCAATAATTGGGACTTGGTGGACAGCTCGGCGCACTTTATTCTTGGTGAATGGCTTTGGGATAAGGACCGAACAATGCTGCATGACATGGCGCGGCGGGGAAACCTTTGGGAGCAACGGATCGCGATCATCAGTACTTACCATTTTATCCGGAAACAAGACTTCGCAGACACCTTCACAATCGCCGAGACACTCATAGACCACCGGCATGACCTGATCCGTAAAGCCGTGGGTTGGATGCTACGGGAGATTGGCAACCGGGACTTCGAAGCTGAAAAGGTGTTTTTGGAAAAACATTACAGACAAATGCCCCGAACCATGCTGCGGTATGCCATCGAGAAATTCCCGGCAGTGGAAAAGGAAAATTTCATGAAAAAGGGATGATTTTTCCTTACTTTAGCGTAGTCCCAAACCCAATAGCCATGAAGACTTTGTTCACGTTCGCCCTTTTTTTCGGATTCCATATATTTGGATTAGCACAGACTATTCCCTCCAAAGAAATCCAAATAAAGACTGCGGTGATGGCTGCGCCTGAAGAAAAAAGGGACGGGGCGACCGTGTTGGGTTTCGATGAAAAAGGAAACCTTGTAACGCTACGGAAAGGCAGCAATGATCTCATCTGCCTTGCCGACGACCCCCATTCAACAGGATTTAACGCTTCCTGCTACCACAATACCCTAGAACCATTTATGGCGCGGGGCAGGCAACTTAAGGCTGAAGGCAAGACTCCAAAGGAGATTTTTGATATCAGGGAAGCCGAAGCAAAAAGTGGAAAACTCAAAATGCCCAAGGATGGCGCTACGCTTTTTGTTCTGACAGCAGACCAACAAAATTTTGACCCAAAAACCGGTGAAGTCAAAGACAGTTACCTACGCTATGTCGTTTACATTCCGTGGGCCACTGAGGCTAGCACTGGTTTACCATTGAAGCCTTCAGGGCCTGCTATGCCTTGGATTATGGATCCAGGCACCCATCGGGCCCATATCATGATCAATCCGCCGAGAAATTAGAAATTTGAAAGATTTCCAAAAGGCAGCGGTCACTTCTTGTATTTCCCTTGGGCACCTAATTGGTTCCGGTTTTTCTTGGCCTTAAACTTCTTGCCTTTCTTCTTTTCAGTAGGCTTTTCGTATTTTGAAAATGGCTTCTTTTCATGGAAAGCGCCCTTGAATTCAGGATTTTCCTTCCGTTTCTGATTGTCAATTTCCCGTGCGTACTCCTGTTTTTCTTCAAAGGGAGTTTCGGTCACCTCGACGATATCAGGAATACTTTCCTGGGGCACTGGCATCCGGATGATTTTTTCGATTTTTTCGAAATGATATTCCTCTCCCGGATTCACAAATGTGATGGCCATCCCTTCATTTTCGGCCCGTCCGGTCCTCCCGATCCGATGGACATAATCCTCATAGATCAAGGGGACGTCGAAGTTGATCACGTGGCTGACCATACTGACATCAATCCCACGGGCTGCCACATCAGTCGCGACAAGGATTCTGACTTCCCCGGATTTGAAATCGTCCATGGAATTGATTCTCGTGTTTTGGCCCTTATTGGCATGTATCACACGGATTTGGCCGAGGTTTTTCCTACCAAGATATGAAAACACGGCCTCGGCATTCTTCCTTGACTTCGCAAAAATCATTACCCTGCTGACACCTTCGTCCTGCAAAAGGAAGTGTAGCAAGTTAATCTTTGTCTTGATGTTTGGCACAAAATACTTGATCTGCCTGATTGTGTCAGCAGTAGTCGCCTGAGGCGCCACTTCCACCCGCTCTGGGAATTCGAGGAATTCCTCGGACAATCGCTCTACCTTGGAACCGAAAGTGGCCGAGAAAAGCAGGTTTTGACGCTTGACCGGAATCACTTCCAAAATCGCCCTGATTTGAGGTAAAAAGCCCATATCCAGCATTTTGTCGGCCTCATCCATGACCATGGTTTTAATCTCCTTGGTCAAGATCGCCTCCTTCCTATATAGGTCCATGAAGCGGCCTGGCGTGGAAATAATGATATCGACCCCCTCTTGAAGTTTTTCGATTTGGGTTTTTGGTCCCAATCCTCCAAAGAGTGCCACATAACGTAGGTCGGTGTTCTTGCCAAGCTGCTGCACAGCTTCCTCTATCTGCAAAACCAATTCCCGTGTCGGCGCGAGTATCAGCGCTCGCGGCAACCTACCCTGTGCATATTTCACCTTCATCAAAATGGGAAGAACATAGGCTGCGGTTTTACCGGTCCCTGTCTGTGCTATGCCCAAAACATCATGTCCTGCCAAAGCCAGAGGAATCGCCTTTTGCTGAATCGGCGTGGGTTTGTCGTATCCGGCTTCGCTGATGGCATCCCACAACTGTCGGTTCAATTTAAAATCTTCAAATTTTGGGAGGCTATCGGACATGTTTTGTAATTTTGAAATGAATGAAATTGTGGAACGTTGCTTGGGTTTCACCTGCGTCTAAGCAATTTCATGATACAGAAGCATTCTCCTAAAACCATGAATCTGGCTACATTGTACTAATATGAAAAAGAAAAGCATTCTTATCACCGGGGCAAATATAGTGAATGAAGGCCGAATCAGGCCATCGGACGTATTAATTAAGGATGGTTTCATCGAGCGTATTGATGCGAACCTCTCCTCACTCTCCGCCGATATCCTGATCGATGGCAGTGGAAAATACCTCTTCCCTGGGCTTATTGACGATCAGGTGCACTTCCGTGAACCGGGCCTGACACACAAGGCGGACATCTACACAGAAAGTAAATCAGCAGTCGCGGGAGGCGTAACTTCCTACATGGAGATGCCAAATACGGCTCCCCCGGCGACGACGATACCGCTTTTGGAGCAAAAATTCAGGATTGCCTCCGAAAAATCACTTGCCAATTACTCGTTCTTTTTTGGTGCTTCCAATGACAACATAGCGGAAATCCTACAGGTAGATCCTCAGAACGTCTGCGGCGTAAAAGTATTTCAGGGTTCATCCACCGGGAATATGCTCGTCGACAATCCGGAGAGCTTAGAACGGATATTCGCAGAATGCAAGCTGCTTATCGCCACCCATAGCGAAAACGACGATATCATCAAAACTAATCTTGAAAAATACAAGCGCGAGTTTGGGGAAGATATTCCAGTCAAATATCACCCGCTGATTAGATCCGCAGAAGCATGTTATGATGCCTCCAAGAAGGTGGTAGCATTGGCAAAAAAACATGGAAGTAAGCTCCATATTCTCCATATCAGTACCGCAAAGGAAGTTGGGCTCTTTGACAATTCCTTGCCGCTGGAACAGAAACGAATTACCGCTGAAGCATGCATCCACCATCTATGGTTCTGCGACGAAGATTACGAAAGCAAGGGGAACTTCATCAAATGGAACCCTGCTGTCAAGACAAAAAATGATCGGGCTACAATCCTCCAAGGGGTATTGGATGGGCGGATTGATGTGATCGCAACCGACCACGCCCCCCATACCCGTGAGGAAAAGTCCAAAGCGTATTCCTCTGCACCATCGGGCGGCCCCTTGGTACAGCATAGTCTAGTAGCTCTTTTGGACATGTACCACCAAGGTAAAATCAGTCTGGAAATGATCGCCCAGAAAGCCGCACACAATGTTGCGATATTGTTTGAAATCGAAAAACGTGGATTTATCAGAGAAGGCTTTTATGCCGATTTGGTATTGGTCGATTTGAATTCTCCTTGGACAGTGGCACCAGACAATATCCTGTCGAAATGTGGATGGTCGCCTTTTGAAGGACATACTTTCCGCTCAAAGGTGACGCACACGATCGTTTCCGGACATTTGGCATACGAAAACGGCACTTTCCATGAAGAACAAAAAGGTGTGCGTTTAAAATTTTCCAGAAAAATCAATAGCTAATATTGTAAACAAATCCGGCAAGCGTTACCTTTGCAGTCCAATCAACAAGCTGGTTGTATTGGAAAATAAAATGGTGATTGTAGCTCAGCTGGTTAGAGCGCTGGTTTGTGGCACCAGAGGTCGCCGGTTCGATCCCGGTCATTCACCCAATAAGACCCCTTTAGAATTGAGGGGTCTTTCTTTTTGAATTAGGCAGTGAACCCAAATGGCATTAAATTTGTACTAAAGGTTGAAATTTAATTTGAAAGGTATGTTCACGTTATTCATGAATTCTCCCAGGTTTCCAAAAGTGAAACCTGTCAATTTGAAATTTGTGCAATCCTACATCCAGAAATTTGAGGAATCCTTCAAAGTTTACGAAGAACTCCAAAAGGAAAGCGCACGGTAAAATGCAGGACAATCGATAGCAATAAGGTTATGGTAACGTAACCTTTTATTTTTATACCAATATTTTTTTCTTTCACACTCAAAAAAGTATTTTTATCCTGAATCTCAAATTTTTGACCCAATGAGTTATATCCACTTCGACAAAACCCAATTAATCAATCTTAATTACTCTTTGGATCGGGAAATCATCAGGACCAACAGAGGCGGATGCTATACAAGTACAACTATCATTGGATGCAACACCCGAAAATACCACGGGCTTTTGGTTGCCCCACAGCCGCAGATCGATGAGCAGCTCCATGTGATGCTGTCGACAGTTCATGAGACGGTGATCCAACGTGGTGCATCCTTCAATTTGGGAATCAGCAAGTTTCCAGGAAATTACTACCCTAGGGGCCATAAATATTTGGAGGATTTTGATTCCGAACCTATTCCAAAGCTCACTTACCGGGTCGGAGGTGTTTTGCTTCAAAAGGAGCTTATCCTCGACACCAACCGCGACAGGGTGATGATTCGGTACACGCTGCTGGAAGCCCATTCACCGACAAAAATCCGGATCAGCCCATTTATGGCATTCAGGGGCTACCACAATCTGTCCAAGGCCAATGATAGAATCCAGAAGGACTTTGAAAAAGTGCCAAATGGAGCAAAGTATCAACTCTACCCAGAGTATTCTCCGCTGTACCTACAGCTTTCTAAGAAAAACGAATACGTTTCCAAACCCGATTGGTATTACAACATCGAATACATCATGGAACGGGAAAGGGGTTATGATTACCAAGAAGACCTTTTCGTGCCTGGTTATTTCGAGTTCGACATCTCCAAAGGCGAATCGGTGATTTTTTCCGCAGGACTTACGGAAGCAGATCCGAGTACAAGACAGCGCGCATTTGAGAAAGAATTGGCAAGAAGGATACCCAGAAACAATTTTGTGAATTGCCTCAAGAATTCGGCGGGACAGTTTATCCAAAGACGAGATGGCAAAACCCACGTAGTCGCGGGGTATCCATGGTTTGGATGGTGGGGAAGGGATACTTTCGTCGCATCGCCAGGCTTGGTTTTGACCCAGGGCGACAAGGAGACTTTTCTTGAGATAATGGATACCATGGTCGCCGATCTACATGGCCCGCTTTTTCCAAATGTTGGCAGCGGGGTGATGCGAAACTTAGCTTCCATGGATGCACCACTTTGGTTTTTCTGGTCACTTCAGCAATACATCAAGTTTACCGGAGACGAAAAAACCGTCAAGAAGAAATACCTCGAAAAAATGAAGGGAATCATCGGCGGCTACATGAAAGGAACGGATTACGGCATCCACATGCTTGAAAACGGACTCATGTACGGTGGTCAGGAAGGGGTAGCATTGACTTGGATGGATGCCGTCAACTCAGATGGCCCGGTAACTCCAAGGATTGGCTGCCCGGTAGAAATCAATGCCCTTTGGTACAATGCGCTTTGTTTTTATGCAGAACTGACAGGAGACAAAGCGATATCGGAACTTTCCGAAACTGTCAAAAAATCCTTTGTGGAAGTATTTTGGGACGAGAAGAGAGGCTATCTGGCAGACTACGTAGATGGGTTTTATAAAGATTGGGCCATTAGGCCAAATATGGTTTTTGCGACATCTTTGCCGTATTCACCATTGGAAGAATCCCAAATGCAGCGCATTCTCGAGATTGTCAAATCAAAACTGCTTACTTCCCGTGGATTGAGATCGCTCTCGCCTGACGACCCCGGATACAAGGGATATTATCAAGGCAACCAATTTTCCCGTGACAATGCCTACCACAACGGTACGGTTTGGGCTTGGCTGTTGGGGAATTTTGTCGAGGGATACCTCCGGCTACATGGGAAGTCAGGAAAGCATTTTGTCGAAAAAATCGTCCAGGGGTTTGACGAAGTAATGAGCCAATACGGGATCGGTACGGTAGCGGAAATATACGATGGAGATCCACCCCACCGGCCAAAAGGTTCGATTTCTCAAGCTTGGAGCGTTGGGGAATTGCTCAGGATGATGTATTTGTTGGAAAAAATATAGATAAACTCTTTTTGTATGAAGGTACTGATGTTTGGTTGGGAGTTTCCTCCACATATTTCCGGAGGCTTAGGTACTGCTTGTTACGGATTGGTGAAGGGACTTGTCCACCACAAGCAAGACATAATTTTCGTGGTTCCAAAATTGTGGGGTGACGAGGAGCCTTTGGCGGATTTCGTCAACGCCTCGGACGTCACTATCGATTACCGTGAAAGGAAATTCAAGAAGATATGGAAAAACCTCACCTATCTAGAGGTCAGTAGTTTTCTGGTACCCTACCTGGGTCCCGAAGAGTTTAAAAAATACACGGACTATGCGATGCACGACCGGGTAGATGTCGACGAAAGCGTGTTTTCCAACAAGTTCGAATTTAGTGGCAAGTATGGAAAAGACCTGATGAAGGAGGTATCCCGTTATGCCCTTGTTGCCGCCCAAATCGCCAAATCCAAGGAACATGAAATTATCCATGCGCATGATTGGCTGGCGTTTCCCGCAGGTATTGCCGCCAAGGAAATCAGTGGTAAACCACTTGTATGCCATGTACATGCGACCGAATTTGATCGGTCTGGCGAGTCAGTCAATAAGCCGGTCTACGATATCGAAAGGGCTGGGATGTTGGCAGCGGACCATGTGGTCGCAGTGAGTCATTTGACACGAAAGGTTTGCATCGAGCGCTATGGAGTCCATCCTGACAAAGTCAGCGTACTGCACAACGCCGTCTTGGACGCAAGCATAATCAAATCGGACGCCAAGAAGCATGTTCCAGAAAAGATCGTGACCTTTTTGGGTCGTATCACTTTCCAAAAGGGACCGGAGTATTTCGTCGAAGCTGCAAAAAAGGTGCTGGAACGCGATGACAATGTGCGATTTGTGATGGCAGGAAGCGGAGATCTCCTCAACCGTATGGTTGAACGCGTCGCCGAACTTGGCATGGGTACCAAATTTCACTTCACCGGGTTTTTGAAAGGTAAAGATGTGGACGATATGTATGCCATCAGTGACGTATATGTAATGCCATCCGTTTCCGAACCCTTTGGCATTGCTCCCTTGGAAGCCGTACGTCACAATACACCTGTTATAATTTCCAAACAGTCTGGCGTCGCGGAAGTGCTTCGAAATGCCATCAAGATAGACTTTTGGGATGTGGATGGCATGGCAGATGCAATCTTTGGATTGCTTCATTATGAGAGCATCGCCAAGATGTTCAAAGAACTTGGAAGCGAAGAGCTCAAGAAGCTCAAGTGGGAACACGTCGCAGCCAAGTTAGTTACTGTTTATGAAAAACTCACAAAAGAATAGCCATGAGAAATATCTGCTTTTACTTTCAGGTACATCAGCCACTCAGAATCAAACCTTATCGCTTTTTTGATATTGGCGAAGACCATTATTATTGGGACGACTACAGCAACAAAAGCATTATCCGAAAGGTAGCCCAAAAATGCTACCTGCCGATGAATGCCTTGCTTTTGGAACTGATCCATGCATACAAAGGCCAGTTCAAAGTCGCTTTTTCGATATCGGGTGTTTGCCTGGACCAATTTGAAGCATATGCGCCTGATGTATTGGAAAGTTTCAGAAAATTGGTGGCAACCGGACATGTAGAGATGCTAAGTGAAACAGACGCCCATGCACTTTGCTCTTTGAAAAGCAAGTCTGAATTTGAGCGGATGGTAGGTCGGCACAAGGACAAGCTGAAGAAACATTTTGACGGTTACGAACCAAAGGTTTTCAGAAACACTGAGCTGATTTACTCAGATAAGATCGGAGCAATGGTCGCAGAAATGGGATTTGAAGGCATGTTGACCGAAGGTGCCAAACATATTCTAGGTTGGAAGAGCCCAAATTTCGTGTATCAAAACGCCATCGATCCAAATTTGAAAGTTCTCCTCAAGAACTTCCAACTCAGCGACGACATCGCGTTCCGATTCAGCAACAAGACCTGGAACGACTATCCTCTGACGACGGAGAAATTCGTCACTTGGATCAATGCCATCCCTAAAGAGCAGGAGGTCCTGAACCTGTTTATGGATTATGAGACATTCGGGGAACATCAGTGGGCCGAAACGGGGATTTTTGAATTTATGCGCGCCTTGCCTGGGGCAGTTTTCAAATACACTAATTTCGGCTTTGCAACACCGACTGAGGCTGTACGCCAAGGCACTCCTGTCGCAAAAATCCACGTTCCCACGCCAATTTCGTGGGCGGACGAGGAAAGGGACTTGACCGCATGGCTGGGAAATGATCTGCAAAAGGAAGCATTTACCAAGCTTTATGAGCTGGAATCCAAGGTCGTTAAAATTGATGATCCGGATATCCAACGCGACTGGAACTGCCTGCAGACCTCCGACCACTTCTACTATATGTCCACCAAGGCCCTGTCAGATGGTGCTGTACATACCTATTTCAGCCATTACGATACGCCCTATGATGCGTTTATCAATTACATGAATGTGCTCAGCGACTTTATCCTTCGGGTGAAAAATAAAGAAAAACAACTGGCTGAGGCTGCCGAATAAATCCAAACTCAGAGAAAGGCTTGAATTTCAAGCCTTTTTTTAATCAAATCTATCCCTGCGATTATGAAAACCCTGCCATTGATTCTATTCACAGTCTTGTTATCATCTTGCTTCACTTTTTCAAAAAAGGAAGAAGTGGTGGAGCACTTGGCACCCATCGTTCGATACGACAGGTCGGATGCAGCAATTTTGAAGGGAGTTTTTATACCGGAGGGAAAAAGCTACTACCTGACTTCTGGCTTGGTGGCTACGGCAAAAAACCCTGACGCAGTGCCGGGAACTTATGAGCGTTACGGAAATACCTACGAGCAGAGCATCAGCATCTTGGAAAAAATCAAGGCGACCCTCCAGGAAGCTGGCTTTGAAATGCACAATGTGGTTTTTCTGCGGGTTTATCTCGCTCCGGACAATGAGGGGAAAATAGACTGGGACTCTTGGTTCAAGGCCTACGGCGAGTTCTTCAACAATGAACAAAACCCAAATAAAGTAGCGAGATCGACGATTGGCGTTTACGCTTTGGCAAATCCTGATCTCCTGGTAGAAATCGAAGCCGTTGCTGCGAAATGAAACCCATCAAACTTGGCCTAGCTCTTCTAGGCTTTTCAATCCTATTGCAAGCCTGTTCCTGCGAGCCCGAAAACCTCACGAAAGGATTGTTTTGGGGATTCAACAAAATCGCGGGTGAAGGATATTTCCCTTCGCCCGAGCTTATTGCTCTGGGCGGTTTTGAACAAGTGGAAGTAGCCGTAAACCATAGCATCGTCAATGGTGAAGACCAAAGCAGGATAGAACTGAAACTCTATAATGGCAAAAGCAGGGAGTTTTTGGAAAATGAGGCCAATGTCGCCAGAAAATGCGCCGAATTGTACGCCGCCAACTATTCTAGAATCAGCGAATTCAAGACAATAGACATACAATTTGTAAAAGTCGACCCAATCAATCCGGAGAACTACACCATCGCAGAATACAATTTTGAAGTAAATGACCTTTTGACCAAACCCTAAACTCAGCCATGGACAACTACATGAATTTCCCCGAGCAGCCAAAAGCGCCAATTGTCAAAACCAGCGATTGGTTTTTGACGATATTGATTTCAAGTATTCCACTGATTGGATTCATCATGCTTGTCGTTTGGGCAATAGACAAGGAAGGCAATCCCAATAAATCCAATTGGGCAAAGGCGACCCTTATTTGGTATGCCATTGGATTTGGCTTCGTAATGCTGGTTTTGTTCTTTATCGGATTTGGGGCGATCACCGGGGTATTTGACGACGTTCCCACTTGGGATTAAGGAAATAAACCTACAGCAAACCCCCTCCATCTAAGCGTAGTATAGACTTTCGGTGGAGTCTGGGTGTATCCGGATAGCCGTCGCGGATGCAATTTCCCCTCTAAGCGTAGTATTTACTTTCGGTGGTGGCTGGGTGGATCCCGAGATTCAATGCGGATTCAATCCACCTTTTTATCCTATTCAATAGAAATACGATCCTAAATCACTGATCGGAATATAGATTGAGATCAGTTGAATTACAAATTCAACTAGATACAAAGGGATAAGTAAAAAAACTACAGCAAACCCTCACAGGTCTCGGAGTCTTCCACTGCCCTGGACAGGAAATCATGAAAGGGCTTCATGATTTTGAATCCCTCCACGGCCTTCTCTTTATAACTTCCATCTTCAATTTCCTTGTCGGACAAGGGACTCGAGACAATGAAGCTTTTGAACTTCAACAAATCCAGGTAAGGGTGCTCGCTGTCAAATCCCTTTGGCGCCGACTTCAACTGCTCCCCTTCTATTCCTTTGAAAACACTTTTGAATGAAGGCGCTTCCAGAATTTCCCTGAGTTCATGGCCGGAATAATCGATTTCCTGCCTAATCTTCTTGAGAGAGTCCGCCTCGGGCATCCAAATCCCTCCGGCAAAAAAACTCTGCCCCGGCTGCACATGGACATAATATCCCGGACCCATTGATTTTTTTCCACCCAAAGCGAAGTATGCGGCAAAATTGGTCTTGTAGGGATCTTTGTTGGCAGAAAACCGGATATCACGATTTTGCCTGAATACACAATCCTTGGGCTGAAAGGAAGCAAAACCGGGTTCCCATTCACTGATGTGGGCTATCATCCAAGCGACGTCCTCCAAAAACCTTTCCCGATTCTTCTGATACCAGTCTTTGTTGGCATCCATCCATTGTTTGGTATTGTGTGCGCTGAGTTCGCTGAGAAAATGCAGGTATCGCGTGTCCATAAGGAAAAGGTCTACGGATGAAGTATTGGTATAGAATCCCGTGAAGTTACAAATCCAACGACGGACGACCACGGATCTTACCAACAAAAAAACCCAGGATAGTCTCCCGGGTTTTATATTGTTCGATTTTTTTTTTCAGAAAATATGCGTGTTGACCCAATCCAACTCCTCCTGGCGAATCGTATGCATCGTGTCTTGGAAAATCAGCTTTTGGACATTTGCACCCAGGGACTGCATCAATTTGGCAGAAGCCTCAATTCGCTCCAAGGGCACATGCATGTCACGGAAACTCGCTCCGATAAATACCGGTGTCCCTGCAAAATCCCCCGAGTATTTCCCAGGCTGAAGTTGCTCGCCGATGAGTCCTCCCGTGAAAGCCACAACCCCTCCATACCTCTTGGCATGTCGGGTGGCAAACTCCAAGGAAAGACAAGCACCCTGCGAAAATCCAATCCAGAAAATCTGTTTCGATTCAAATCCTTGATTGTACAAGCCGGACACCAAATCCTCCAAGTGCCGAATGGAATTGGACAAGGCTGGTTCGTTGCTTGCATCGGGCGCCATGAAACTGAATGGATACCAGGTGTTTCCCTTTGCCTGTGGCGCTAACAAAGCAAAATCTTCCAGGTTCAGATATTTCTCGAGCTCCAAGATGCTATGTGCCGAGGCTCCGCGACCATGCAGCATGATGGCTACTTTCTCCGCCCGATCCAAGGAAACGCCGCGTTGTACGATCTCAAGCATAGTTTTCTACCTGTAGTTTGACTTTTGGCAATCTCTTCTCGATACCCTCCCGTTGTGGTTCAGCCCATCCCGGCAGCTTGAGCGCTTCTCCCAAGTGTGCCTCGTCCTCGTCGATGGCGAATCCAGGTTCATCTGTCGCAATTTCAAACAGGACGCCTCCCGGTTCACGGAAATAGATGGATTTGAAATAGTTTCTGTCACGTACTTCGGTGACATTGAAGCCATTTTTGAGCAAAATATCCTGTATCTCCAGTTGGGTTGAGGTATTCGGGGTACGGAAAGCAATGTGGTGTACAGTTCCAGCGCTTTGAATCCCATGTCTCCCGTTTGGATCCAGGACGATATCCACAATATCACCCGGCTTGCCTTCGGTTCCGTAGCGATAACGGCCATTTTCCTCGGCAATAAATCGGTAATCCATCAATTCGACCAAGAGTTTTTCAGTCAAATCCTTGGAACGCAGATTCAAAGTCGCACCATAGAAGCCACGAATCGACATTTCCAAGGGGATATGCCCATAGGTCCACCCTTTTCTCGAATCCGAACTATTGGCAATCAGTTCTATACCCATCCCATCATGGTCTTCAAAACGGATCAGTTTTTCCCCAAACCGGGTCAACACCGTCGAAGTTGGAATATCATATTTCGAAAGCCTGTCGATCCAAAAATCCAAAGCATCCTCCGGTATCGAAAAGGCCGTGTAGGTCAACTCCCCGGTTCCTTTCGTACCTTTTCTAGCGCCATCAAATGGAAACGTCGTGAAAACCGTACCCGGTGCGCCCAGTTCATCCCCAAAATAAAAATGGTAGACGTCCGGTGCGTCGAAGTTGATGGTTTTCTTTACCATGCGAAGCCCCAAGATTCCAGTATAGAAATCGAGGTTTTTTTGCGCATTTCCCGCGATTGCGGTAATATGATGTATTCCTTTGATGAGCGTTGCCATGGGAATAGGATGTTTTTAGTGAATTTAGTGATAATAGCCGCCGATACAGCTGTACCGGCGGATTTTGTGGCAAATTATGCCTGCTTGACAACTTGGATGTTGGCAAGGATTCTCACTTGGTCGCCCACGACCACGCTTCCTGCCTCCGTCACATAGTTCCAAGTCAAGCCAAACTCTTTGCGGCTGACTTTGCCTTCCAATTCAAATCCAGCCTTGGTGTTGCCATATGGATCCTGTACCACGCCACCGAACTCGACGTCCAACTCAACGGCCTTTGTGGTACCTTTGATTGTTAAGTCACCTTTCAAGGTATTGCCTTCCAACACACCTTCGAAAGTCATTTTTGGAAATGTCTCGGCATCGAAGAAATCGGCAGATTTCAAATGGTTGTCACGGTCTGCTTGGTTGGTGTCGATGCTCGCGATATCCGCAGAGAAAGAGATTTTTGCGCCTTGGAAATCATCGGAAGCAGTCTCGGAACTGGCGTCGAAAGTCTTGAAATAACCAGTGACGGTGGAGATTACAAGGTGCTTTACCTTGAATGAAACCTCAGAATGTGTAGGGTCCAAACCCCATTTTGTAGTTGTTGCTGTTGCTGTTGCAGTACTCATTTTGATTATTGTTTAAGTGAATGAAAATTGATTTATCTACATTATTTGTATATACATTAAATATTTTAAATTTTTTTACCCCCTGAGTTTGTCCAACAAATCGTTCAGCTGGTTGACTTCCTGCTCGTCCAGTTGGATCAACGCTCTGTTGTGTCCATCGGTTTGTTTTTCGATTTCAGCCAAGACGTCGAGTCCCTTTTCCGTGATCAATACATCGACTTGCCTCCTATCGCTTTCGCATTCCCTGCGGATGACCATGTCTTTTAACTTCAACTTCTCCACCAACCTCGAAGCGTTAGAC
Organism: Mariniradius sediminis; assembly: GCF_021491425.1. Classification (NCBI taxonomy): domain Bacteria; kingdom Pseudomonadati; phylum Bacteroidota; class Cytophagia; order Cytophagales; family Cyclobacteriaceae; genus Mariniradius; species Mariniradius sediminis. Next base: position 47,907 of record NZ_JAKEVZ010000016.1, read on the forward strand.
ATGCGATTCAACATGCGCTCCTGTATCGAAGAAACGGTAATCGCATTTCCTTTTTGGCCTCTCAGAATTCTCAGCACGTTGTATTGCTCCGGTGAAAGCCCGTATTTCTTGAACAAGCTACTTTGGGAATTGACAATATAACTTTGCGTGAAAAGAAGATTCACCACTGCCTTGTTATAAGGATCCTTGAATTCCTTCTGCTTGATGGCGTCCTCTATTCTCATCTGTATATAATGTTTTTGTATTTAATGTATATACATACAAATGTACGGGAAAGTTTCAGAACTTGAAAAAATATTGGAAAAAAATATCTGGGTCCCACTCCGGTATGTTCTGTCAGGTAATGAATTAATCTGTTACATTTAACATTTTACTTCCATTCTTTCAACCCTTCCAGGGTTGGAATGCTCTCCATGCGATGTCTTCGCTTCTCACCGTTCCGATAGCTATCGGAATTACCCGGGGTAAATACCACCTTGTGGATTCAATCACTTCGTGATTACGTAAATCCACCCAATTCTTCATACCTCATTCCCCATCCCTCATTTGCAATTTCATTTCTCCCTATCTTTGCGCCCGAAACCCAAATAAGAATACCCATGAAAAAAACCATGATGGCTTTAACAAGCAGCATTTTACTCGCCTGCGGTACAGCTGACCAAGAATCCATGAGCACCAACCCCTTCTTTGAGCCTTACAATACCCCGTTTGAGGTTCCTCCTTTTGACAAAATCAAAAACGAACATTTTGCGCCCGCCATTCGGGAAGGCATCAAGCAACAGCAAGCAGAGATCGACGCGATAGTCAACAATGCGGAAGCTCCGACTTTTGCCAATACGATTGAGGCGATGGAAAATTCCGGCGACTTGCTCGCTCGGGTATCGACGGTATTTTACAACCTGAATTCCGCCAATACCAACGACTCGATTCAGGCAATCGCCAAAGAATTGGCACCTGAGATTTCAAAACACGGAGACAACATTTCCCTGAATGAAAAGCTTTTTGCGAAGGTCAAGGTGATTTGGGATGGCAAGGACCAACTGGGTCTGAATCCCGAGCAACAAAAACTTCTGGAAAAAACTTACAAGTCATTTGTCAGAAATGGGGCAAACCTCAATGAAGCTGACAAGGAAAAACTACGGGAAATCAACTCCAAGCTTTCTGTCCTGAGCCTGCAGTTCGGCCAAAATATCCTTGCCGAGACCAATGCATTCAAGCTCTTCATCGACTCCGAATCTGATTTGGCAGGGCTTCCACAGGAATTGCGGGATGCAGCATTTCAGGATGCTGAAACTGCCGGCGAAGAAAACAAATGGCTGTTTACCCTTCAAAATCCAAGTGTGATGCCATTCTTGCAATACGCCGATAACAGGGAATTGCGGAAACAAATTTGGGAAGCCTACCAAATCCGTGGAAACCAAGGAAACGACAAGGACAACAAAACGATCCTGATCGAAATGGCAAATTTACGCCAGCAGAAGGCCCAACTTCTTGGCTACAAGACCCATGCGGATTATGTTTTGGAAGAATCCATGGCCAAAAATGCCGACAACGTCTACAAACTGCTCAACCAACTTTGGACACCTGCCTTGGCCAAGGCAAAACAGGAACGTGACGAGATGCAGGTTTTGGCCAAAACCGAAGGCGCAGACTTCAAAATCGAGCCATGGGATTGGAGGTATTACGAGGAAAAGCTTCGCAAGCAAAAGTTTGACTTGGACGAACAGCAAGTCAAGCCGTATTTCTCCCTACAAAATGTACAGAACGGTGTATTCATGGTCGTCAATAAGCTTTTTGGTCTGACTTTCGAAGAAATCAAAAACATCCCAACGTACCATCCTGACGCGAAAGCCTACGAAGTAAAAGAGGCCGACGGACGCCATGTGGGGGTACTGTACATGGACTTCCACCCAAGAGCATCCAAAAGAGGCGGTGCCTGGATGACATCCTATCGCCCGCAAAAGACTATCAACGGCGAAAGAAAAGCTCCCGTTATCTCCATCGTATGTAATTTCTCCAAACCGACTGGAGATGCCCCTGCCCTATTGACATTTGATGAAGTGACGACATTCTTCCATGAATTTGGACACGCGCTTCATGGATTGCTTTCCAACGTGCAATACAGAAGCCTGGCCGGAACCTCCGTGCCGCGGGACTTTGTCGAGCTGCCCTCCCAGATTATGGAGAACTGGGCTACCGAACCGAGCGTCCTCAAGCAATATGCGCTTCATTATCAGACGGGAGAAGCCATTCCCGATGAGTTGATCGCCAAGCTCCAGAATAGTGGAACATTCGGCCAAGGATTCGCGACGACCGAATACCTTGCTGCTTCGCTTTTGGATCTGGATTACCATACCCAAACCAGCGCTATCAGCGTTGGCGCCGATGAATTCGAGAAAGCGTCGATGGAAAAAATCGGATTGGTTTCCGAAATCATCCCACGCTATCGCAGTACCTACTTCCAGCATATCTTCTCCGGTGGATATTCCTCGGGCTATTACAGCTACATTTGGTCAGGTGTATTAGATACCGATGCTTTCCAAGCTTTCAAGGAAACCGAGCTTTTCAACCAGGAAAAAGCTCTTGCCTTCCGAAAAGAAATCCTAGAGAGAGGCGGCACGGATGAACCCATGAAAATGTATGTCAATTTCCGTGGCGCAGAACCTAAAATCGACGCGCTGCTCAAAAAACGTGGCCTCGATCAGGTGACGGTAGATAAAAAGTAATTTTTCAAAAAGCTTTCCGGAACCCAAACTCCGGAAAGCTTTTTACTTTCTCAAGTTTGAAGTGTTGATTTTTTTTTAAAATCAAGATTGAACCTTGAATAGCGTTTGCCGAAAAGCGACAAAAAAACCGATTCCCGAATTCCACTTTTCGAATAAAAATCAGTGGGAAATTATCACTCCTTTGGCTTGAGTTTGAAATTCAATCCTTCCAAATAATCCCCTTCCGCCAAGGCGCGGATTTCAAATTCCAATTCGCCTGGCTCGGACTTCACATTCATGAATTCCAATTGTTTTGGATCGACAAAAGCGCGGTATTTCCCTGGCATCAAGCCAAAGAGATAGAATCCTCCATCGGAGAAGGTCCGCACAATCTGCAATTCCTCTCCGGAATGATCCAATCGCTCAACAACTAGGCGCAATCCGCCCAAGCCTTCGACCCTGCCATATTGCTCGATGGTCACAACCCCTTCGATCAAACCGGTCTGGTAGAGCGGGATATCGATCGTACGGAACCTGTTTGGCTCGGCAACGAATTCGAACCGACTGACTTTCGGCGCCAAATTTGGATTGGGCAGCGCATGCTGATCCACCTCCATGATGTATTTCCAGTAGGATTGGAGTTGGGTGATCCTCAAAATCCCATCGGAGCCTAGAAGCATATTTGCGGACCGGTCCAACCTTACTGCCTTGGCTGGTATGACGAGCTCGTTGGCATCGAATTTCCCGTTTTCATTGGCATCGACAAAAAGCCTCACAGCCACGCCAGATCTGGTAACCTGATCCCGGTTATCTGGAAGGATGAAGCCCTTGGGGTCGATCCCAAGCGAGCCTGTGAATGCCTGTTGGGCGATGTAGCCAACTTCATTTTTGGTAAATTGCGTAGAAGTCCTGATGCCTCTGAAGTCATACAAAAAGCCAATCTGCAATAATCCTGTCTGTCGGGGAATGTCCCTATCATAGCCAATGGTAAGCCTTCCCATTTTGAACAAAGTCTGTGAAAGCATCAAACTTACCGTCGCAGGCTGCTTGTGATAGGTGTCATATTTGAACTGGCCACGGAGGAAAAGACCCCGCACAAAAACGGGGACGCTTGGCGTTCTCTTTAGGGTGTAAGTAAGTGACGCTGTTGCTTGCCCCATAGACAAAGACTGCTCCGGAAGCGGCGGTAAATTGCCCAAATCCTCAATGCCATTGATCCGTGTGCGGTAGTTAAAACGGGCGATAACCCGGCCGATCTGAGTATTAAAATCAGACTGCAGGTTGGTACGGAAGCCATTGTCAAACCACTGCCTTTCACCCGTCAGCCTAAATCCCGAAAACCGCCCGAAGGCTTTGAACGGGAAAAAAGTATTCAAGCTTGCCTCCCGCAGCTTGCCCATCGGGTTGAATTCAGAACCTTGGACAAACTCGGTGAATTGGCCATTGATACTCGTATTATTGGCATAAAACACAGAACCTGAAGCTTGGTAATAGCGGTCAGGAAGCACATCCACGTTGACCAGATATTGCTCAAAGACCCTCGCCGACAATCCATAAACAGGATAGGTTTTGTTCAAGCCGAAAACCGCTCCATGGTCCACTCCTGCCCTTACGGTCAAGGCATTGGTCAGCCCGTATGCAAAATCCAAATGGGCAATCGGTTCTTGATCGAAGTTCAAGGTATCTCCCATCGGCAGGCCAGCCTGGAAATTATAGGTTGCAAATCCTTTTGGCAAAAAAGTAAAGGGAATCTGCAGTTGCCGGTCTTGGATAATCACCTCGCCCTGTGGGGTGTAAATCCTGGTGGTGATCCGCACCACTCCAAAGGTAATCGGTGCATTGAAACGATAATAGCCGACCTCGTCAGCTCTCAAAAAATCCACCAACTGTCCGCCAATCAGCAATTCCACCTCTGAATCAGGCTCCGTGTAGCCATCGATCACAAATACATCCAGCTTCATGCGGGGAATGATCGGATTATTGGTCACGGCCAAGCCAAGAATACGAGCGGAATTGGTCATGCCAGTCGTCTGTAATTGACCTACGGCGATACTGGTAATGCCGACATTGTCATCAGGTTCCAGTCCACCTTTGAAAACGTACCTCCACCGGGCGCCAGATACCCTTGATACCAGGTTCCCGTCGATCACATTGCCCGCATAAATTCCTTGCAAATCGCCCCCAAACAACTCCATACCGGCATTTAACAGTGTGGAAAATGTCGAATTGCTCTCCGTTTGGGTATAGCTGAAATTGTAATCGAGCATGCCGGGTGCAAAACCCTTTCGGTCACGATCATACATCAAAGGTGCAGGCGCTTGTTCGCGGGCCGCTCCCATCTGTTGCATTTTTCGACGGAGTGCTTCACGCTTTTGCCGCTCGTCTATCGGAAGCGGAAAATCAGCCTTCAGACTGAGTGTAAGCGAATGGAAATTCACGGAGAAATTGAGTCCAAACATCCGGCTGAAATACTCGGGATGGAGGTAAAGGTCCATTTCGCCCAAATAAAATTTATCGGCAGGAAGTACTTCAGTATTGTTGCGCATGGTAATCACACCCTGTACCGGGTCGACTCGCCAGGCATCATTTTTGGTCGGATAAAATCCAGTAAGTCCTTTTCCACTTTCGGTCTTTTCGTTGTGGATGTACATCATACTCAAAATCTCCCCAAGCGGCAGGTAAGGCACCTCCTCAAAAAATACCACGTTGACATATTCCTGTCCCAAAGACGGATAGGCAAAAAGCACCAAAGCTTCGCCATCCGGCTCACGCTGCGCATGCGCTTTGGTCGATGGCAATAGCCACCAAAGCGCCATGCAGACAGTAAGAGCCTTTGCTGTCTGGGTAAGGGACAGAAATGATAATTCTTTTAACAAAACAATGAAGAGTAAAAATTGGGTGACTAAGATGGGCTTGACTGTAATGCGACCGTGGCGGCCTTATGGAATCTTGACAAAAACCCGCTTCGCAACTGAGCTGGCTTGCACCAAATCCGTGGATGGAATATCGGATCGCTTGGTTTCAAACCGCATTTCTACCTGATATTCACCTGAGGGCAAACCTTCCGGAATAGCGATGTCCAAACCTTTCTTTCCGCCGAAATACAAGGCAATGGATTGCTGCTCCTCGGTTACGGTTTTGTTGTTGCTGTCCTTGAGCGAGGCGATAACACTTCCCAAAAACGGAGAATTTCCAGTAGTCTGGTAAGGAGCAATGACCCTGATTTTTTCGGTATCCTGCTGCATTTGCAAGTCGCCAAGTTCCAATCCCGTGGATGTCTGTCCCTGCTTGAAGAACACCGCGATCACTTGGTCAAATTTGAAATTGACTTGGGTTGCAACCTCGTTTTCGACTGGCTGACCAACTTCCTGGGCCACGTTGTTGGAGGTGACTTTTACCCTGGTGAAATAAGTACCCGCAGGCAAAGACCTATCCGGCCTCAATTGAAGTCTAACCGTCTGCTGTTGCTGGGGAGCGAGGACAAATGTCCTTGGGAAAGAACGCAGCCTGTCTCCCATGCCAAATTGTTTTTCTTTGACGCTATCGCCATAGACCATAATCAGGTTGCCGAGGTCGTCATTTCCAGGATAGCCAAAAACAAAGCTGACGCTGACTTCCTGAGGAACTTCAGCAGGGTTGGTTACATAGATCGAAGCAATTCCATTTTCATCCAAGAAAACGGAAGTAGGGGCAATGGAAATCTGGGAAAAAGCAGGAAAGGTCATTCCCAGCATCATCACGGCCAACAGGTTTTTAATGTGCTTTTTCATTGATCGAAGAGTTTTGATTGAAGGAGAAATAGGCCGACGGGAAATCCGTCGGCCTTGGGTTTTTGATGATTAGTTGTATTCAACACTGATATTGAATGTACCGATATAAGTACCTACAGGCTGCGCGGTCAATTGAGGAATAGTACCACCAATCCAAAGGAAATATGCATTCGAAGCCAGTGTCACAGTTGAGCCGCTGGCAACCGCAGTGGCAATAGCCCTGTTTGCAGTCGATGCATTTCCGACCACCTGAGGGGTCATTACAAAGTTGTCAGGTCCTGAAGTCATGGTAACAGTCGGATCATAAAATACGGTTGCACCACCATTGGCACCAGCCAAGTCGAATCTTGCCACGTTGGTTACCGAACCAGTGTTCAAGTTGTTCGCATCAGTGTTGGCATCCAGTCTGATAATACCTGGCGTAGTAGAGGATACGCGACCAAAGTTGATAGCGTTCAAGGTTCCATCCAAAGTGATGGTCAAATCCTGAAGGATTTCAGCCGATGCGGTAGCAGATGAAGCTTTCTGAGCAGATGCTACTTGAGACAAGCCTACCATAAAGAAGGCCAAAGCGAGAATTTTTACTGTTGTTTTCATAATTTGTGTTGTTTTTAATTGTTTAGATTTTGTTTAGAATTTGTACTTGTTTGTTGTTTGCTTGAATTGTTTTTGAGAATAAATACTTTACTGAATTTGAGATAATTGGTGATCTTTTGATGTTTCATAAGCATTTGATTGAAGGGTGATTTTATCGTTTGATTAGAAATATTCAATTGTTGTGATCGTTCCGTTTTTTGCCGGAACACCTATCCAGGTACTTACTTGGTTGATTTTGGGCCTTATGTTATGTACCAAAGTTCCGTGTCGCATCATTGTGGTACTGACATAGCCTCTTGTAAACTGGTCGGCATTGGCAAAATCAGCGCTGCCGTCGTTTAGTATGTAAATCGGGTTCTTGGAAAAACTCCCCGACTCATCCCGCAGCGACACAAAGAGTTGGATGTTCTCCCGCGTCACCATCTCGATCCACATATAGGCCTCAAACCCGTCCTTTTCCGCAGCCTTCAGCACCCGCGATCCCAAACTAGCGCCTGCAGGAATCTCAAGCCGAAATGACAAGGCCTGCGCATTAGCCTGCGAAAACCCGCAAACTCCCAATAGAACCGCTATCGTCATCGCCTTAATCATTGGTGGTGAAGGATACATTGATGTTGATTTCCGCTTCGTAGCGACCCGTTGGTACATTGCCAATTGGGCCCAAGGAACCATAGAAGTAGACAAAAGCCTTGGTCTTTGGTCTGGTAAATCCTCCGTACTCTGGACTAGGTGGTGCAGCAGGCAAACCACTACTGTTGCGGCTGACTGGAAATGTGATGCTATTGAAACCAATCGGCATTTCGACGGCTTGTAATTTTCCCGACACCGGATCGATAGGACTTTGGTTGTTGTAGGCCATTCGCATTTGAAAAGGAATGGTCTCGCTCGGATTATCCAACAAAGTGAATGCGATCGGCGCGCTTACCTCAACAGTCAAATCGTACCCTTCCGGCGCCTCCAATTCGAAGATTACCGCCAGGTTATCGTTTAAGTCAATCGAAACCGCCTCTGAATTGGGCAAAATCACCCGCTTCTTTTGGCTGAAATCCAAAGCTGGAAGGACACCCTGCGGAGAAGTGATATTGATCTCGTCACTACCGGTCCAAGTACTGAATGTGATCCGCTGAGCCAAGCACCAGCCATGGGTCTGCAACATCATGACTGCGATGACAGTCAAGATTTTGCCTTTGAGACGATATGGATGCATACTTTTCATCGATCAGATATATTCCAGTTCGAGGATAAATTCAGACAAATACAAGCCAGGACTCGATTTGGACAAGTCAAGATTGGCACCCAGCCATACATAGAGAAAGCCATCCGGTCCAATCCTGAAAATGCCTTCACCAACATCCAGCAGCACACTTTGAAACTGCAGGTCTTCGAAACCCGCACTCAACACGTATTTGGCCTCGACTTCACCGTGACCTTCATAGATTTCGCGCAGGACCTCCGATTGCAGATAAGTAATCCTGATCCTTGAACCGGGATTTCCGACGATTTTGAACATGCCGGCATGTTCACTCGTGATCGGTGACACCACAATGGCATCATTCTGCACGGGCGGGTTGACCAAATCCACGTTTCTGATCGTCAGCATCTGGAGGTTGTCCGTGACGGTAGCTGTTGCCTTCACGTTCAGCGTGGCAATCCTGCCGTTCTTCTGCGCCAACGAGACTGTACTCCAAAAACAGCCGATCATTAGAATCAACAATACTTTTCTCATGGATTAGCTCTTTATCAGTTTTTGGGTGAATCGATAATTTCCCGCCGTCATGCTGACGACATATAGGCCCGATCGAAGGGAATTTCCTTCAGCAGACCATTGGATTTCATGTGTTCCCGTTGGGTAGGTTTTGGCCGGAAATGAAGCAGCTACCTTTCCCATCAGGTCATAGATATTGATTTCGACCATGGTCGTTTCAGGTACAAAAAACTTAATCGACGCCTCATTCCTGAATGGATTCGGATAGGGTGCAAACAGCTTTGGCAAGTCCGGAAGGTACTCTTGGGATTCCCCTTGTATCGCCTTGCCGATGTAGATCGTAAATGGACGCTGTGGCGCGTCAGGACTTTTTCTTGCAGCCGGATCACCTGTTGCGAACGGTGATTGGAAAATCGGGTTCCCGGGCGTCTTGAAGGAATCTGATCCCAAGCGTGTATTTTTCGCTGGCCGTTCGGGACCTTGGAAGGAAAAAGCGTAAACCGATTCCTCCTGCATGTTGACTGCCTTCTGATGGATATGGTCCATCAGCGTGACGGTCTTTTCAGAGGGCCAGCCCAGGGGCAACTCCCAGCTGAGTAGGTAATCTCCTGACACTGGTTTTCCACCTTTGGAAGCCGCCAGGTGCAGTGGGATAATGCGATCCTCATCTCCCAATTCAGGCAAGTGATTGATCACCAGAGGCATATCAGCCCTTAGTGAACTATAAGAGTAAAGGAAAAGCCAGTCATTTCCCAAAGACTCCAATTGATATGCGTCATAGGCATCCGGGCCCTCGACTCCACCACGACCAAAACTGATATAGGAAGCCGCTTGCATGGTTTCACCATTGATCCTTAACCTGATGGCAAAAGGATCTTCTTCTTTTTTCCTGCCAAAAAATTCCTTCGAAGTGCTTGTCTTTGCGTCGTTGTTGGTCAGTTGAAGAACCGGGTTGGATCCATTCGCCTTTACCCAAAACGCCTGGTAAGGTGCGATGCGACCATTTTCTAATGTTCCCAAAACCCCGTTATGGGTCAGGAAAGCGTTTGTTTCAGGATCCCAAACATAGATCGTATTGTCGATATTGGTCTTTGTCCAACCTGAAGGAGAAAAGAAATCAATAAAGGAAGCTGTCGGATTTGCGAGGAGATTGAAGCCTTCATCGGCCAAGCTTACTTCTGAATAGTCATTGCCGTTTTGGACGAGATCGGTACTTCTTGGCGTATAAGTGACGCTAAAATCAAATGTGCCTGTGTTTAGGTTGGGCTCGGTTCCAGTCACATCAGTCGTGAGTGGCAGCAGGTCTGCGTATGTTCCCCCACCCGGCTTGTCCGCGCCATCAAACACAAATAGGTAATGGCCACGTCCAGTTGGAACAATGTCGGCGATTTGGGAAGGTGCTCTCCATCCCTGAAGGCTGGTTCCGTTATCCGTTTCATCAAACCACAAAACATTGGGTTGTAGTGAAGGATTGGTAGAACCAGGAAAGCCTTGGCTCTCCACACTTGAAAGTAGATCAGCATAAGTCGAACCAACGGGCGTTCCCATCATGCGCCAACCACGCGATCCGTTGAATTCCTGCCTTACCTCCAGCGTCGGATTGCTGGCGGACAAATTCAAGTATCTGGCGCTGGGTTGCAGGATAATCTTAGCAGAACCCGAAGTAGAAACACTGACATTGGCTGGAACCTGCATAAGGGCATTGGACGCCAAGAGCAAAGACGATCCATCCAATAGTTCAATTGGACTATCAACTACAAAACCTTCCGTAATTGTAGCCGGGGCGCTGAATGTCTTCAGTCCAGCACCCTGTACCACCAACTCTCTGAATTCACCGCCCGGTATATTCAGGGGAGTCAATGAATTGATCACTACGCGACTGCCCGCACTTTGAAGTTGCCCTTCCAGGTTCCAAGCTTGTGCCTGAAGTGTGAACTGTTGGGTTTGAAAGACCGCATCAGGCCCGAGTGAAAATTCCCCTCCGATCGAAAGGTCGTTTCCGGCAACAGCGGTGACGGTACCTGTAAGTGCCAAGTCACCGCAAATAGAGGTAGTACCTCCTTGGAACGTCTTGGTCCCAGAACCACTCAATATGATGTTGCCATAATTCGCCCCGCTATTGAGGTCTGCGATGCTTTGGTTGGTTCCTGTGTATGCTACGGTCGCGTCGCATCCCATGGTGTGGGTTTGAAAATTGGCAGGAAAAGTATTGGTTCCCCCTATTCTCAAGGAGGCACCATCTGCCATCAGGATCTGTCCACCAAAAATCGACCGATTAGCCAAAAATGTACTGATGTCAAAAGTCCCATCGGAAATGCTCAAATTACCTGTAATGCTGGTGTTTCGAGCAAGGCTGACGACATTGCTGCCTTCAGCCCCTGAATTGGCCACCGTGAGGTTATTCACCGTGACGGGCAATCCGTTTCCGACGGTTTGGTTAGTATTACCATTAAAAATATAATTCGCTGCGGTATTGTAAGTTCTTGTTCCCGTGACCCTCACCAAGCCTGTGGCGCCGGACGTGGTGATCCCCTGTGGGGACCTGATTCCAAGCGTAGCTCCGGCCGAAAGTGTAAAGGTACCTCCACCCAAGATGGCCGTATTGGCGTCTGCCGCCTGTACGACTGCCCCTGAGGCAATCGTGTAATTGATCGTATTGGAAACAGTACCGCCGGAAGTGAATGTCTGTGTCTGCAAGCCGTTTCCATTGAAAGTAATTCTGCCGGAACCCGAGCTTGTTTCTGTGATCGTGCCAGCGGTGTGGGTGAAATTTCCCGCGACATTGATGTTACCAATGGCGCCGCTACTGCTACTCATGAACAACGTACCCCCAGCCACGTTGACGTTTCCGGCTACAGTAAGAGATCGGTTTGAGTTGGTTCCGTTGCCGATGGCATACCTTCCACCGAGCATTTCGAAATTACCTCCAATTGCTATGTTGTTAACTGTTTGGCTGATTTGTCCAGTCGTGTTGGCGTTGTTTATGATGAGGTTACCGGCGATGGACAATGGTGCAAAGGACATATTGACCGTTTGGGCAGGAGATTGGAAAATCACGTTTCCAAAATTCTGGTTGGTGGACCCAACAGTCGAAGAAGTGATCGCCGTAAACCTCACCGTCGATGTCGCATTCCAAGTAGCGACTGGCAGAGAACTCCCATTTCGTGCGTGATTATATTCGGATCCAGGCCCGAAACGCATCTTTGCCGCGGTTGTAGAAGAAAACGAGCCGTTGATATTTGTCAACTTGCCATTCACTGAAAACAAGACTCCGGAACTAGCCAAGTTGATGTTTCCTAGGTTACCCAAAATCAATTCTCCATTGATTTCCGCGGTGGCACTTGCCGCCAAGGTAATTCGAGATTGGGTTGTTGTGCTTGTTAGCGTTAGGGAAGAGTTCCCATCCACCACCATGTCGGTACCAGTACCATTGTTGATAGTAAGTGTTGTACTAGTGGAAGACGAAAGGGTGATTCTGGATCCGTTGGTGATAAACAGTCCGCGGATTGTCTGGGAAGGCACGCCTGTTACGGTCAACGTTTGGCCAGATGTGAATTGGAGAATATCAGTAGTCGCTACCGGCGTTCGGGTTGGAGACCAGTTGGTAGCAGTTGCCCAAGATCCGTTGTTGGGACCTATCCAGGTGTATGTAACCTGCGCCAGGCCAACGAATGGCAACAACAAAAGCATCCACACCAATACTGCCGTGGCAGCTGGAAACTTTGGAAGCGATATGTTGAATTGCCTTGTCATTTTGTGTTCAAAATATTTTCTTCAGAATTGGGCATAGCTATTCCAGGGAAGGGACTCACGTTTTCCTGAACTATAAACACAGGAATTTGAGTATCCAAGCCGGAAGCCTAGGCTTCAGTCAAATCTGTTTGATGAAATCGGTTTTGTTTTTTAAAAAGGATGATCTCGGTTTTGGGCTTTTACAAAAGCTCGGTCTGCTTTTGGGAAAAGTCAAAATTCAATCAATCACTAGGGCGAAAGGGTAAAATCAAAAAAGGTGAATCAACCAGTGAAGTTTTTGCGACTTCGGTAACTTGTTTTAAAATATCGGTCAGTTAAAACAAATCGGGTGACGCTGGTGAATACGCTCCGTTGATTTTTTCGAAATATCGAGAAAAAAAAATCTACCAAACAAATGCAAACCCCTCAGAAGCTGCCCAGCGGGGGGATTTGGCAAGGAAATCGAAAAACCCGATTTTTTACAAAATTTCTATTTTGCATTATCCCTTGGACATTTTGTTTTTCATGTGGCATTTTTTCATGCGTTTGACTTTTGTCAAAATAATAACAGGAATCAATTATTTTTTACCAAAAAAAGGGATTTTGATCACCGATCAGGGAATTAATTGAACATTTCCCAGTGGATGGTGTAATTCAGGATCACGTTCACATGAATCATGTTGACCTTATTGTATATCCACTGTGGCTTCATTTCCCCTGATTTCATATTGAATTTGCCCATGACCAGCGCATGGATGTCGAGACCTCTCAGAAAATCCTTGGGCGCGTATTTCCATCCCAGGTTTACCTGTGCATAGGACGGAAAGGCATATTTGTTCACTTCAAAATCAGTCGGATCGGGAAGTCTCACAAATCCTCCATGTACATAAACCTGACCCTGATTTTCGCCATAGGATCTTTGAATCAAGCCAGTAATTGATTGGGCATAGCCATATCCCTCGGTCCTTTCTCTCGGAATAAATGTAAAAAACGGCTCCCTACCCCATTCCCTAGGGCTCAAAAAACGCCCATCCCCACTGATATTGGTATAGGCAAGCACCACTTGGGTTTGGCGATCTTTCCATCCGAGTCGACCACCAAGGATGTAATTTATATCATCGGGATTCTTGTATCGCTTGTTTGGGTCATCATTTCCACCATTTCCAAGGCCCTGCTGCACGATGACTTGCAGGCCTGAAATGATTTTGGATTGGGTTCCATCTACAGACCAATCTTTGGTAAATTGGGAAAATACCGTGCTGGAGATGTTTTGGACCAGAGTGTGGTTGAGGTTCAGTTCGGTAGAGCTATCCAATTTCCATTTCCAATCCAATGAATTGATAAAATCACTCTTGGTGACTCCAAAATAAGCTCCGGGCTTTCCTGATTCACCCAAACCCATGGGATAGAGCCCCATCGATTCTCCAACACCAAACCATCCCGAGGTCGACCGCGGACTTATCCTTGTGATCAAATCCCAGGAAAATTGGTGCTTTGGATTTGGACGAAAGCCAAGCTTCAATCCCTCTGCAAAGGTCGGCCCGAGCCTGCCGTCCTGCGGATTGATGAAAGGCGTATTGACAGACATTTTGCCAATGGTCGCGGAGAGTTTTTTACTTTGGTAGGAAATCTGCAGCTCCTCGACTTTTCCATAGGCCCGACTTTCGGGATTTGCGATATCAAATAAGCCAACTTCATAGCGGTTTCCCGCGCCGGTCCTCGGATCGGGAGCGAGCAGGTCAGAACTCAATACGCGCCCATAAGCACCGAATCGGGCCTTTGCTGAAAAACCTTTGAAACGCTTCGTGGCGAGTTGAACATAAGCCCCTTGGCCAAGGGCATAATCATTTTTGAAATCCTCCCAATAGTTGGTCGACATCCAAAATGTCCTCAATCCAACGGTCGCCGCAACCGGCGCTTGGGATGGCGTCTTGGTCTTGATGGTATCCTGCGCAAAACCCTGAAAAACTACGCCTATCGCGAATAACAAAACCAGCAAACCTCTCATTTTGCGGCTACCTGTCTTGCTTCCTTGATGGGTTTGAAAGGTCCAAACTTGTGCTGCTCCTCTGTGAAGCCATCAGAAAATGGCCCAAATGGATGATCTATCGGTTTTTTGGAAATATCAGGCCAGTCGGCACTCAGGTCTTTTTTGGGCCTAGGGAGCGAATTGACATAGGCAGCCACGTCCCAAGCCTGCTCGTCGGTGAGTAAGGGTCTTTCGAAAGTAGCTCCCAGCGGCATGTTGGTTTTCACATAGCCTGCGAATCTTGACATCCTGAAAAGGCCGGCACCTTCATTGTAGCTGTTTTCTCCCCAAAGCGGCGGATAGATGTAACCAGTCTTGTCGGGTTTCATCATGCCTTGTCCATCTTCCATGTGGCAACTTTGGCAGAGTTGGGCATAGGCAGCCTTGCCTTTGATGGGGTCGGCGGGTCGATCCAAATAGGCCAATTCGTATATTCCAGCACCCTGCGGAGTTTCTCCCTTTGGAACGTCTTTGCCCAGCCATTCCATATAGGCAACCATCGCCTGCATCTCTCGGCTGTTCCGTTCAAGTGGTTTGCCATTGAGGCTTCGTTCAAAGCAATCATTGATACGTTTTGGGATATCCTCCATTTGGCCGGAGCGGGCACGGACCTTTGGATAAGTAGATGCGACAGCACCATAGTTGTTACCCAAAGGAGCGGTACCGGCATTCAGGTGACAGTTTTGGCAATTCATCCCGTTGCTCATTTTGCGCACTTTGCCCTGTGGGCCGAGGTACTCGGAGGTATTTGCGACCAATTCTTTGCCATATTTGATCATATCCGCATTGGGCTCGGCATCAACCGTCGTCCATTCAGGAGCCTGCCACATTCCCTCTTTGGGAGCAACACCCCGATAGATTTCCTTCTCAACCGGGGCTGCTGCTGATTGTACTGCGACCCCAGCATCCTTGGATGGTCCCAATATATTTGGATTATGTGCCAAAAAGACCGTACCAATGATGATCACGACCAAAAGCGTGACCCCGACCATCAATCCCAGTATCAGGGTGAGTAATTTGACAAAAGCCTCTGAATTGTTTTTCATAGGAAGTAATGTAAGCAAGCACAAATTTGCCACATAAGCATGCTTGCTTGCAGTGATTTAAATCACAGTTGGGCTTATTCGATAGCTGCCGAAAATATCCCTTTGCCTTCGTGCATCCCGGAGATAAAGGTTTGGTTTCCGACTTTTGTAGCTGCGATGTCGATTGCCTCACCACAAAGAGCTTCCGCCAAGTAATTGATTCTAAGCGAATTCATTGAAAATTCATTGCTCAGTGCTACGTCTTCGATCCAGCGGATATAGCTCACGTTATTGACATGGTTGTTCATGTCCAAGTCGGAAGGTAAGACCTTGATTCTTGTGTGATGATCTTGGATAAGAGGGATTTCGACCCTGGATGGCACAATATTCTCATCCGCAATGGGATCAAAAAGTTCACTTGGCAATACCGCCGCGGGGCGTTGTGGTCGTTTGGAATTGATATCCAACAGTAGCCAAGCAGACATGGCCCAGGCAAGTTGGTTTCCCGATACATCTGAGACAGAAAATTCACGTAAGGCAAATAGCTTAGATACGCCGCGCCCCGCGGTTTCGACTCTTATTTTGTCTCCCCAGCGCGGCATTTTCTTGACCTCTATGTGGAATCTTGAGAGTACCCAGACCAGTCCTTTGTCAAAAAGTGCCTGTCCAAAATCCCGGCTGTCGGCATGCTTCCAGGCCACTTCCTGCAATAAGTCCCCCAATGAAGCCCAACGCAAGTTTCCCTTCGGGTCTACTTGAAAGGACAAAACCTCAAATTCCTTGGAATACTGAAAGGGCTGATTGGTGGGCATATTGAATACAATTGGAGCATCGGAAGGTACGAAAAATTGAGAAATTGACCGACCTAACCTAAGCATTAGGTAGGCAAATGGCAGTCCTGCGTACGGGTCATTTTCGCGTTACCTCCATCGACTCAAACACTGCAAGCCTGATACTGGTCAACAGCGCGATGCCCAAGCCTGCAATCCCGACCAAAATAAAGGAAGCCTTCAAACTCAGTAAATCCGCAATAAAGCCGATCATCGGTGGCCCCAACAAAAATCCGAAGAAGGAAATCGTAGAAATCAAAGCCAAAGCCACTCCGGGGGAGTAAAGCTTGGACCGGCCTGCAATACTGTAAGAAACAGGGATAATCGCCGCGACGCCCAAACCAACCAACAAAAACCCTATCGTCGCCAATACGGGCGTTGGGAAGATCACCGAAAGCAACAAACCCGAAAAAATCAAAATGCCGGAAATCCGTAGGATCAAAATCCTTCCAAATCGGTTATTTAAACTGTCCGAGGCAAACCTTCCCGTCGCCATAGCCCCCATAAAAGAAACGTAACCCAAGGCCACCAAACCGGGGTCGATCTGCACCACTTTCTTGAAATACACCCCACTCCAGTCAAACATACAGCCTTCGCTCAACATGCCCAAAAAGGCAATAGCTCCAATCCGCAGCAACAAATCATCGGGTTTTCGCAGCACCAAGCCACCGCCGCCGCCATGGCTTTTCTCCTTGATGAGGTAAGATTGGGATAAAAGCAACATGAGCAATACGAGACCGGAGACAATCAGAAAGTGATACCTAGGCATCATGTCCAAATAAATCATCACCGCGCCAATCCCAGCACCGGTGAAACCCGCCAAACTCCAAAGCCCATGAAAAGAAGCCAAAATACTTCTGCCATAGCTATCCTCGAGTGCCAAAGCTTGGGTGTTAAGGGATATGTTCATCATATTTCCCAACATGCCAAAAACCACTAAGACAGGTACCAGCATCCAAATCGACGTACTCCATCCGATCAAACTCAGAAAGCTCAGATAACAGAGCGCACTGATGATAATCACGATCTTGCTGCCAAACCTATGTACGGCCCAACCCGCCAAGGGAAGCGCCACCAAAGAACCTAACGGTAATCCAAGCAGGAGGCTGCCCAATTGGGACTCCGAAAGGTTGAATCGAAGCTGGATATCCGGAATTCGGGAAGCCCAGGAAGAAAAACAAAGCCCCGCCAAAAAAAACAGGCTGCCGAGAGCGATTCTCCTTTTCTGCAACAAGGTCATGAAGTTCAATAGGTTTTGGCGCGCAAGTTAACTCAGAATGAGCCAATATTTTGACCGGTGGGAAAAAAATCGAGTTCGGACAAACCTATTCCCGCGGGCGTTGTTATTTCGGAAACATTGCACATGGAATTCGTCATCGTCGGCACCATCATCGTCGCCATCATCCTGATGATCAGGTTTATTTACAAGCGGGTTTTTGAATAAAAAGAAAAAACCATCCAGCAATGGATGGTCCCGTTCTTTGTTCAACTTTGAAATGTATCATGTCAATTCGGCAGCCTGTCCGAAAACTTGCCATACACCCAAGTTCCCGCAATCGCGCTCAATAGCGTGACTGCGACCACCGTGAATCCACTTCCGATCTGTGCGAAAATTGGTCCCGGACAGGCACCCGTCAGCGCCCAACCCAATCCAAAGATGAATCCTCCAATGATTTGGCCTTTTCTGAATTCTTTTTTCTGAAAGTTGACCTTCTCGCCCTGGATGGTTTTGATGTTAAATTTTTTGATCAAAAACACTGAAATCATCCCCACGACGACAGCCGAACCAATCACGCCAAACATGAAGAATGATTGTAGTCTGAACATCTCCTGAATCCTAAACCAGGAAACGATCTCGGCCTTGACGAATACAATGCCGAAAATGATCCCAACGACGAGGTATTTCAACAATGCTGCACCACGTTCTTCTGATTTCTGAAGGTTAGGTGCCTCGCACTCGATGGGTTGACCATTGAGGGAGATATTTTTTTCGATTTCTTTAACTGCGCTCATGTTCCTGTTTATTTTAGAATCCTACCAATTTGACCAAAGGCTCAAAAAACACATGGGTCATCAAGAAACCACCGACCATGAAGAAGATGGTGGCTACAAGTGATGGCCACTGAAGCGTGCTAAGTCCCATAATCGCATGCCCTGACGTACAACCTCCGGCATATCTGGTTCCGAATCCGATCAAGAATCCACCAACCACAAAAAAGAGAAGTCCTTTTGCCGTAAAGACGTTTTCCCAAGTGAAGATATCTGATGGCATCAAACTCGTGTAATCGGTGATTCCCAAGGCAGCCAAATCACGCTGCGTGCTCTCCGCAATCACAATCGCGTCAGGATTGGCAAGAAAAAACGTAGCGATCACGCCACCGATCAAAACACCAAATACAAACACCAGATTCCACAATTCCTTTTTCCAATTGTAGGTGAAGAAAGGGATCCCGGCAGGCATACATGCGGCACAGATGTGGCGGAGTGATGATGAAATCCCGAAGGATTTATTGCCCAATAGCAACAGCGCGGGCACCGTCAGACCAATGATTGGCCCTGCGACCCACCAAGGCCACGGCTGAGAAACCAATTCGATGAATTTTTCCATGTAATTTGAATTAGAATGATTTAGCGAAATCTATAACATTTGATAATCACAAAATTGTTCACAAATGTCAGGTTTGCCAGTGACATTTATCACGTTTTTGGCAGGAAATCAAAAGTCCATTCACAGGACTCTCGAATAATAAAAAAACAGGACCGTAGTCCTGTTTTTTTGGGGTAATGTAAACAACGTTGTTCTACCTAATGCTTACAATAGCGTCGTCGGGCACACATATTCGCTCACTGGGAACAGTCCGGAAGACTTCAGCGCGGTAAAGCCACCTTTTACGTCAATCAAATTATCATATCCTCTGGCTTTGAGAATCGAGGCAAAGACCATGGACCTGTAGCCACCCGCGCAATGTACATAGTAGGTCATGTTTTTGTCCACTTTGGTCATACTGTCATTGATGTAATCCAAAGGTGCATTTTCTGCATCCAGCACGTGTTCGCTCAGATACTCACTGTTTTTACGCACGTCCAGGATGTTCACTTTCCCTTTTTCCTCGATGATTTCGGCCAATTGCTCAGCGGAAACTGACTCGATATGGTCAACTTCCCTTCCATCGGCCTTCCAAGCAGCAAAACCTCCCTTGAGGTACCCGATGCAGTAATCATAGCCTACCCTCGCCAATCTGGTAATTACCTCTTCTTCCCTTCCTTCTTCTGCCACTACCAATATCTCCTGTTTTAGATCAGGGATTAAAGCACCAACCCACACAGCGAAGCTGCCATCGATGCCGATGTTGATTGAGTTAGGAATGAAACCTTTTGCAAATGTCTGAGCATCCCGCGTATCCAGGACAACCGCTCCAGTCTCATTTGCCGCAGCCTCAAATGCCGCAGGACTCAATGGATTGATGCCTCTGTGCAAAACCTCGTCGATAGAATCATATCCTTGTATGTTCATCATGACATTTTGCGGAAAATAGGATGGCGGAGGCGTCAAACCTGTTGTCACTTCCTTGATAAATTGCTCCTTGGTCATGTCTTGGAGCGCATAGTTTGTCTTCTTTTGGTTACCCAAAGTATCGGAAGTCTCTTTACTCATGTTTTTGCCGCATGCACTGCCCGCACCATGTGCAGGGTAAACGATGATATCGTCGGCCAAAGGCATAATTTTATTTCGCAAAGAATCATAAAGATGTCCAGCCAATTTATCCTGGGTCAAATCCTTCACGACTTTTTGCGCCAAGTCAGGTCTACCGACATCACCGATAAACAAAGTGTCTCCGGTAAACAATGCTTCCTCTTTTCCTTCCTCGTTGATGAGCAAGTAGCAAGTACTTTCCATGGTATGTCCCGGAGTGTGAATGACCCTGATCTTTGCCTTTCCGATTGGGAATTCCTGGCCATCGGTAGCGACAATCGCATCAAAACCCATCTTCATGGAAGTAGGTCCAAACACGATGGGGGCACCGGTTTTTGCGGAGAGATCCTTGTGACCGGACACGAAATCAGCGTGAAAGTGCGTCTCAAACACATATTTGATCTTGGCGTTCCTTCTTTCGGCCTTTTCGATGTAAGGTTGTACTTCCCTCAATGGGTCAATGATAGCTGCTTCTCCATTAGATTCGATGTAGTAGGCACCTTGTGCAAGACATCCAGTGTATATTTGTTCTATCAACATATTTTTTAGATTTTCTAGTTTTTCCAAATTTATTGGTGACCAGTTTGGCACCAAATGACTTTTGTCACAATTTGAATTTACACGTTTTCGGTCACATTGTCCTCCACGACTTTGACCAAATGATGTGCAGGGACCACTCCGGATTGTCTCCAAAGTACCTTACCATTTTGGAACAAAATCAAGGTCGGAACGCCACGCACTTGGAATTTGCTGGCGGCCAAGGGATTTTTGTCCACGTCGACTTTGATGATCTTGATCTTGTCACCTAGCTGCTGGGCAGTATCCTGGAGGATTGGCTGCATCATTTGGCAAGGACCGCACCAAGTGGCGAAGAAATCCACCAATACGGCTTGGTCTGAATTGATCAACTCGCTGAATGTTTTTGGTTGTGCACTCATGGTTGTTTTGATTTTAATTTGTTTCAAAATTAACTGAATCCCTTCCGGTCAACAGTAATTTTTATCACAATGCCTTAAATGAGGTTAAATCCACCGTCATTCAGGATTAATTCTTTATTTTCGCCCGTCATTATTTCTTCAAAAACAATGCTTGAATATAGAAAAGTCAATAACCTGACAGGTTGGCTGGTATTCTTGGTTTCCACCATTGCCTACGTGCTTACCGTAGAAGAAACCGCCAGTTTCTGGGATCCGGGAGAATTTATCGCGGTATCCTATAAGTTGCAGGTGCCACATCCTCCGGGAGCTCCTTTTTTCCTGTTGATATACCGGATGTTTGGCTTTCTGGCTTTTGGCGACGGTCTTTCGGTAGCCTATTGGATGAACATCGGTAGTGCGCTGTTTTCAGGTTTTACCATCTTATTTCTGTTTTGGACCATCACCCTGTTTGCCCGCAAATTGATGGGCATTGAATGGGGAAAAGAAACCAAAGGCCAAATCCTGACCCTGATGGGTGCAGGATTGGTCGGTTCACTAGCTTATGCCTTCACGGATAGTTTTTGGTTTTCCGCAGTAGAAGCGGAAGTATACGCCATGTCCTCATTCTTCACAGCGATTGTGATTTGGGCATTTTTGAAATGGGACGTAATCCAAGACCCAAGGGAGGAAAACCGCTGGATGATTTTCATCGCGTACCTGGTCGGACTTAGCATCGGTGTCCACTTGCTGAATTTGGTCACTTTGCCGGCTTTGGCTTTGATTTATTACTTTAAAAAATACCCAAACCCCAACATCAAAGGAGGAATCATCGCCTTGGCTTTGGGCGGTGTAGCATTGATTGTGATCAACAACATCATCATTCCAGGATTGCCGAGCATCGCCGGTTCGATGGAAATTTTCTTTGTCAATAACATCGGCCTGCCATTTGGATCGGGAATCGTCGTCTTCATTGCGCTATTCTTGGCTGTTCTGACATATTCAATCAGGTATTCGATCAAGCATCAGAAGGTGGTACTGAATACAATTTTGGTCTCTTTGATCTTCATTCTGATCGGATATGCCTCCTATACCTTGATCATCATCCGCTCCAACCAAGACCCCGTTATCAACGAGAATGCTCCTAAGGACATCATTAGCTACGTGTCTTACCTGAAGCGGGAGCAATATGGCTACAGGCCATTGCTTCACGGACAATACTTCGATGCCGAACTGGTGGACCAAAAGGAAGGCGCGCCAATCTATCTCAAAGGGAAAGACAAATATGAGATAGTCGATTACGCGACTGTCAATGTCTATGACCCCGAGCGGACAACCATCCTTCCGAGGATCTATTCGACCCAAGATCGCCACAAGCAGATTTACAAATCCAAACTCGGCCTACGGGAAAACCAAAAGCCGAAGTTCGGCGACAACTTGGCCTTTATGTTTTCGCACCAGCTTGGCCATATGTACTGGCGTTATTTCATGTGGAATTTCTCCGGTCGGGAAAGTGACTTCATGGATGCACCTTGGATGGGTATCACTGATTTCTTCTCAGACATTTATCCGGACTATATCAAATCCAACAAGGCGCACAACAACTACCTGATGCTCCCACTGCTGCTGGGGATCATCGGATTGGTCTATCAGGCACGTAAGGACCAAAAATCCTTCATCGTCAATACCATGCTTTTCCTCATGATGGGCGTGGTCCTGGTACTTTACCTAAATTCACCGCCGGTTGAGCCGCGCGAACGGGACTACATCTATGTGGGTTCCTTTTATGCCTTTGCCGTTTGGATGGGCTTGGGTGTGATCGCGTTGGCCAATTGGATCGCCAAATTGACCAAAAATACGGTGACGGCCGGCGTGCTTGCAACGGCACTGACACTTGCCGTTCCCGGTATTCTTGTGGCCGAAAACTGGAATGACCACAACAGACAGGGTAGATTTTTCTCTGTCGATTCAGCAAGAAACTTCCTCGCCTCCTGCGCTCCAAACGCGATTTTGTTTACGGGCGGAGACAATGACACTTTCCCGCTTTGGTACGTACAGGAAGTGGAAGGATTCAGGACGGATGTAAGGGTAGTTGTGCTGAGCTATTTCGACACGGACTGGTATGTGGAGCAAATGACCAAAAAAGTCAATGATTCAGATCCGCTGCCTTTTTCCCTGGATTATGACAATTACAAGAAGGGCACCAACGACGTGCTCTATGTGATGGAGCGGGAAAACCTAAATGCGATTTCTTCCAGGGAATACCTGAAACTCCTGAAAAGTGGAAGTGACCTGCTGAAGCTGAATTCCTCAGGAAGAATGCGGTACAATATGGTACCCTCCAGAAACCTGATCTTGGACGTGGACATCCAAAAAGTCTATGACCAAGGTCTGATTCCTGCAGGAATGGAAAGCCTGATGACCGAGCAAATGAACCTCCGCATCAAGGGCAACTACCTGACAAAAGGCAACCTGATGTTGATCGACCTGATCACTTCCAACAACTGGGAGCGGCCAATCTATTTCAACAACACATCCATGGCAACGATTAGTCTGGATTTGGAAGAATACGTGGTCATGGAGGGATTGACCTATCGCTTGCTGCCAGTGCGTAAACCACAAGGCATGCGCTCTGAATTGGTCAATAGCGACTTGGCATTTGAAAACATGAAGGAGAAATTCGCCTACCGTGGCATGGACGATCCGAGCAACTACTTCGACGACGAGTTCCGAAGGTTTACTTCCAACCACAGGTCGGCGATCAATTCCGTAGCAATCGCCCTTTTGGACGAAGACAAAATGGACAAGGCTGCAGAACTACTCAAGCACGGCCTCGAGGTAATGCCTGACAAAGCCGTAGCCTACGATCTTGCGAGTGGGCAATCCGTTCCTTTGTTGTTTGAGGTAGGTGAAGATGAATTGGCCTTGGATATTGTGGAGAAAATCTCCCACAAATCCGTGCAAATGCTGGATTTTTATTCGAAAACCAATCGGCCTTATGATCGGGAAGCGATGATTTCTGCAGAGATGCTGAAGTTTTTCGTGCCATTACTGGAGGAACGCGGATACGATGAACTTGCTTCTAAGTTGAAAAAAGATCTGGACAGAACCCTTGGGCCCGGTGCAAGCAGAGGCAGTCTTTTGGATCCGAGATAAAGAAAAACCGGGAAACTAAGCCCGGTTTTTCTTTTTCGTTTTGGGAATAAAATTCATCGCTATTTTGATAGAAAATCTATCTCTTAAGCCCAAAGGAAACGATTGATAAATATGCTGGAATTTGTAAGCGATTCCATTCAGGTTTTCAAATTTGATATTGATATATTTAGGATATGGAAACGATTTCAATAGAAATCCTCGATGAAAAAGCCAAAGCGCTTCTTGATAATCTCGTAAAGAATAATCTCATCAGGATCAAAAAGTCTCGTAAAACCCAAAAAGTGAAAAATCAACCGAAAGCAGGTTCAATTTTTGATTTTGCGGGAATTTGGAAAAACAGAGAAGTGGATTTAACAGCGCTTAGGGAAAAAGCATCGCCAAAAAGGACCTAGTTCTTTGTGATACGAATATTCTGATTGAATTGCTGAAAAACAATCCGACGATTGTGGAACGGCTCAACTCAATTGGCGAGGAAAGGATATCCATCTCTATGGTTACAGCTGCGGAATTGATTTTCGGCGCTTTAAACAGAACTGAGCAAGATCAACAAGCTGATTGCACTGACGAGTGTATTTCAGATTAATGAAACGATATCTTCGATTTCACTTGAACTCTTAAACAAGTACACACTAAGCCATCATCTCATCCTACCTGTTTCGATCATTGCGGCCACAGCGATTTTTTATGAAATTCCCCTATTCACCCTGAACACCAAAGATTTTCGTTACATTGATGGCATCACGCTGTGGGGCTAGACAGTTTTATACAACACATAAAACAAATCCAGTCCTTCTTCTGGATTATCCACCACCAAGTAATCCTCATGGCTGATCGCCGTTACCGATTCGGCGTCTTGTTGGTGGAGTTTGTTCCTGTTGATCCGGTTGAGAATTTCATAGGGCAAGCGGAGTACAGCGGCTGGAAGCCGATGCTGCAGATCCAGGATATCAAAGCGCATGATCTTATTGACGGATTTCCGATTGGCTTCATGATAAGCCCAAACTTTGTCGTTTCCTCCAATACCCTTGGCCTCGACAATATCAAATATCCGCCCGCAGATTGATTTCAATCCACCAGGCTTGTATTCCCGGATATGCCAGGGATTGCGTGACAGCGTATGGTTGATATTGGGCGTTGATATGATAGCCTTTCCTCCGGGTTTCAAAACCCTGTAGATTTCCTCCAGAAACAGGCGGTCATTTTCGATATGCTCGATGACCTGAAAGCTAACCACGGTGTCGAAAGTATTGTCCTTCAAATTCGAAAACGGCGGTATGATTGCCTTTTCAAAAGACACAGTCGGATATTTGGCTTGCAGTTTCTCCACGACTTCGCCGATCTTATCTATTCCGAGATAGCTCGTCGCATGCTCCAACAACACCTCCACGCCTCGCCCTTCCCCACAGCCCACTTCCAACACATCTCCTCCCACAAGTGGCTTGGCGGCAATGTAGGCTTTCAGCAGCCGCATGTGGATAGGATTGTCAGAAACCAACTTGTCCGAAGCTATTTCCGTTGTATAGGTAGCCATTTAAAATTTCATTAATTTGGGCAAAATTAAGCTTAATTTTTAAAACCAGATGTTCAGAAAAAAAATCAACCCTGTGCGAATTTTCATCCCCATACTTTGTTTGACATTTTTCGCAACGCTGAATTTTTCTTTTGCACAGCAAACCTTGGAAACGATCAACCAAGCACTGCGGTATTCCCGGTACGCAAGGGTGTCCCCAAAAATCATCCCAAGACTTGAATCCGAACGGACCTTCTTGCTGCAAATGCCCGTAGAAAAAATCGAGCCTGAAATCGAATTTGAGACCTATCAGTTTGCCTATGCTGTCCTCTCCAGTTTTAGCGAACCGATTTCTGCCCAAAACCTAGTCAACCTGGAAAAAAGCGATGTCATCCGGGAGACAGATTATCATTATTACTTTGAAAAAAGAGTTACAATACCTGAGGGACAGGAAATGGCCTTTGCTCTGATTCAGGTCACTGACACAAGGCAGGGTGATGTTTACTATTTTCACGTCGATCTCCTGAGTCCATACATCTTTGGGCATACGAGCTATTGGGCCTATTACGCTGATGGGATACCTTTTGACCAGAGTTTCCTGAGCATCAAGGAACCACTTGAGTTCAAGGGCCGCTCGGTTTTTACCCTACATAGCTTTCATTATCCGGCCACTTTTGAGCCGCCTTTACCGCCGATGGAAATTCGTCCACCAGCGGTCCCAAAGGAAATCCAAGTCAATTATGAGGGTGGTTTTTTGCTCAATATCCCTAAGTCCTTTGACCAAGATGGTTATTATTTCATCCAATCGGATACCACATCGGCCATAGGGATGATGGTCAAAACGGTGCACGAAGCTTTTCCTCGAATCAAAGACTACGACGAAATGGTGGACATGGTCGCGTACATTTCGACAAGAAAAGAGCACGAAACCCTCATGGCTGCCGAAAACAAAAAGATAGCCTTGGACCAATATTGGTACGGGCTGACCAAGGATGAGGAACTGGCCAAAAAAGTCATCAGGGAGTACTTCAAACAGATTGAGTTTGCCAATATCCTGTTCACAGACTTTAAAGAAGGCTGGAAGACCGACCGTGGCATGGTCTTCACCGTGATGGGACCTCCAAATGAAGTCGTCTTCCGGCTCAACGCCGAGATTTGGTCATATGTCAGCCCGGATGCCAATTCGAAAATTACCTTTACCTTTACGCGGGTCAAAAACATTTTGACCAATAGCTACT
Organism: Mariniradius sediminis; assembly: GCF_021491425.1. Taxonomy (NCBI): domain Bacteria; kingdom Pseudomonadati; phylum Bacteroidota; class Cytophagia; order Cytophagales; family Cyclobacteriaceae; genus Mariniradius; species Mariniradius sediminis. The sequence goes on from NZ_JAKEVZ010000016.1 coordinate 74,812, forward strand.
ACACACTCAACCGATCCCGGGCCCTCCAGCCTGATTGGTTCAAAAGCATCACGACATGGAGAAACGGACAGATGGATTTCTGATCAACAAAGGCGCACAGGACAAGGACTTTATTTTTGGAACACGGGCCGTCATGGAAGCCATCCATGCTGGCAAGGAGATCGACAAAATCCTCGTCGAGAAAGAGGCCGACAATGAGTTGATCAAGGAATTGCTGCATCTGGCCAAAACGGAAAGGATCCCCGTGGTCCGAGTGCCGGAAGCCAAACTCAACCGGATCACCCGTAAAAACCACCAAGGCGTCGTTGCCCATATGTCGGCGATAGAATACGCATCCCTGGACAACGTCGTGGATGAATGCTATTCCAATGGTGTTGCTCCATTGATCTTGGTTTTGGATAGAATCACCGATGTGCGCAACTTTGGGGCGATCGCCCGTACCGCCGAGTGTGCAGGAGTCCACGCGATTGTCATTCCTGAAAAAGGAAGTGCCCAAATCAACTCCGATGCAGTCAAAACTTCTGCCGGAGCCTTGAATCACTTGCCGGTAGCTAGGGTCAAAAACCTCTATTACATCGTCAAAGACTTAAAGAAAATGGGCCTCAACGTCGTAGCCGTGACTGAAAAAACTGACCGGCTCATGTACGATACCGACTTCACGAGTCCGACTGTTTTGATCTTGGGATCGGAGGAAGATGGAATTTCTCCAGAACTTATGGGACTGAGTGACGAATCCATCAAGATTCCAATGGCCGGAAATATCGAAAGTCTCAACGTATCCGTATCCGCGGGCGTAGTGATCTATGAGGCGATCCGCCAGAGGAGATGATTACTTGTACCCTGCCTGCATCAAGAGGATCAACAACGCCTGTTGGGCTGCTTTATGTCCTTCCCTGTTGACAAACCATTCGTCCAGACTGTGGGCGCCGCCTCCTTCTCCCCCGCGACCGATCGTCACGGCAGGTATCCCCATCGATAATGGGACATTGCTGTTGGTTGAAGCGGCGCTGAGCTCAGGGTTTTTTCCACCTGTCATAAAGTCTGCTGCAGCCATCACTTGCTGAATCAGCGGCGAGTCCGGAGATGCAAGGCCACTTGGCCTGTCACCTACTTTGTCTATTGACACTGTCAGTGGGTTTCCGCTTCTAACAATGCTGTTTTCTTTTCTCAGTCCCTCCTCTACAGATTCCAAAAAGAGTTTATTGATACCTTGAAGTCTTTCTTGGCTTTCGGAGCGCATATCCACCAGCATCCAAGATTCGAATGGGATAGAATTGACCGAGGTACCGCCGCCAAGAACAGATATGCTGTAAGTGGTTTTGGGGCCCTCTTTGGTGAAGGCGTCAGCTTTTGGAATAAACGCGGCAACTGCTTGCGCCAAAGCGTTGTGTGGATTACCAATGCCGAAAGCGCCATAGGAATGTCCTCCAGGTCCCTGATACGCGACTTTGTAGCGCAGCGAACCTATGCCACCGTTGACAATGTCCTCTAATCCACCTCCATCGATCGCGATAAATGCATCGATTCCTTTTCCTCCGTCCCGGAAAAGATGCTTCATGCCCTTCAAGTCTCCCAAACCTTCCTCACCGACCGTTCCGGTAAACCAAATATCCTTATCGGTACGGATGTTATTTGTATGCAGCGTTTTCACCAAAGCGACTACAAGTGAAAGCGAGCGATTCGCATCCGTAATTCCCGGAGCCAATAGGGTATCCCCACGCTGTTTGACGGTCACATCGGTCTCGAGTGGAAACACCGTATCCAGATGCGCATCGACGATGATTTTGCCACCTTTGCTTTTTCCTTTTCTGAGCGCAATCACGTTGCCGACCTCATCCATCCAGACAGAATCCGCTCCAGCAGTCCGCAACATGTCGGCGTATACTTTGGCTTTGTTGGCTTCCAAAAAAGTCGGAGCCGGAATCTCCGTCAGCCTAATCATATCCCGAATCGTCTCGGAGTCGATAGTTTCGATGTAGGAGAATGCCTTTCTGATCTCAGGCTTTTGGGAAAGGGCACTGACTTGGGCCTTATAGGTGGGCTGGATGGACTGGGGAAGTGCAGCAAACTGAAAAAGGAATGCAAGCGCTAACGTGAGGAGAAATCTCATTTTTTACTTTTTACCTGAAAATTGGACAAAACGTGACTATTTGGCAACACCGCCTGTAAATTAAAATTCTTGAAACAAAACCAAAGGATCCTGCCGAAGCAAAACAGCCAAGGTCTCATACAGCTCCGCCCGTGCGGACTTCAGTTCGGCCGGCTTTTCGAAAAAGACTTCCACCGCCACAGCAAAGAACTCGTGGAGGTTTCTGGTGGCGGAATTCCTGAAAATCGATTCTCCGCCGTTGTCAATCAACGCGATTTCTTGATTTGCAAGGTCTTCAAAAGCCTTCCAAGTCCGAGGATTGAAAAAATTGCTCTCATTGTTGTAATGGATCAGGTTTTCGAGCTTCAGCGCGTGGGCCATCTCGTGGATACCGAGATTGATGCCGTCTTGGGCATGCCCCAGCCCATGGACAAAATTGGACCAGGAAACCACAATAATCCCCAACTTCGGATTGACCTCGCCCTTGTGGTACTGTTTGGTGATGGTCGAATAGTAATTATCGGGATACACAAGGATTTTCTTGAAGTGCAGAAAATTGACCGAATCAAATCCATAAGCAACCATCACAGCCGTCGCGCTGATCAAAACGACCATTTCCCGCGTGACCGCTTCGAGGCCACCCCGAGGGACGAACTTCTTGATAGAAATAAAATAAGCAAGCTTTTTCCTGAACGCTTTCTGATTTTTTGGGGAGAGTTTGGCGTAGTAAGGGAAATGCTTTGCGAGGATCTCAAGGTCCTTGGAGGGCATCAATCTCTCTAGCAGGGAGTAGCGGATTTGCCTGTATTTCTGGTAAAGGATTTCACCAATCTCGAAAAAAGCTTCCTGACTCATAGGAAAAGGATTGGATCAAAAAAGAAATTCCGGGCCAAATGGCCCGGAATTCCAACTGGATAATTCAATTTATTTTGCATAGCTGACTGCGCGCATCTCCCGAATGACGGTGATTTTGATCTGACCGGGATACTGCATTTCCTTTTCGATTTTTTGGGAAATGTCGAAGGAAAGCTTGTTGGCTGTCTGATCGTCTACGTTTTCGGCATCGACCATGACCCGAAGTTCACGCCCTGCCTGCATCGCAAAGCATTTGTTGACACCGTCGAAGCTCAAAGCCAAGTCCTCCAACTCTTTCAACCGCTTGATATAGCTGTCCATGATTTCACGCCTTGCGCCAGGCCTAGAGCCAGAAACGGCATCACAGGCTTGCACGATTGGGGAAATCATGGAAGTCATCTCGATCTCGTCATGGTGTGCACCGATAGCGTTGCAGACTTCGGGATGCTCTTTGTATTTTTTGGCGAGTTCCATGCCCAAGACCGCGTGTGGAAGCTCAGCTTCCTCGGGCCATACTTTACCGATATCGTGCAACAATCCGGCTCGCTTGGCGAGCTTAGCGTTGAGTCCCATTTCAGCGGCCATTGTGGCGCACAGCTTGGCGACTTCACGCGAGTGCTGCAAGAGGTTTTGACCGTAGGAAGACCTGAATCTCATCCTTCCGACCATCTTGATCAACTCTGGATGCAATCCATGGATACCTAAATCAATGCAGGTGCGCTCGCCGATTTCGACGATTTCCTCGTCGATATTCTTTTCGGTCTTTGCCACGACCTCCTCAATACGGGCGGGGTGAATTCTGCCGTCTTGGACCAATCTGTGGAGTGAAAGCCGCGCTATCTCTCTTCTTACAGGATCAAAACCAGATATGATGATGGCTTCGGGTGTATCGTCCACAATGATCTCCACACCTGTCGCCGCCTCCAGCGCACGGATATTACGTCCTTCGCGACCGATAATTTTCCCTTTCACATCATCCGATTCGATATTGAAGACAGAAACACAGTTTTCGATAGCGTGTTCTGTTGCGGTACGCTGGATTGTATCGAGAACGATTTTCTTGGCTTGCTTCGTCGCCGTCAATTTCGCCTGGTCAAGGATATCCTTGATTTGGGAGGATGCTTTTGTTTGGGCTTCGTCTTTGAGCATTTCCACCAACTGTTCCTTGGCTTCATCCTTTGTTAGACCCGCAATCTTTTCAAGATCCGCGATACGTTGATTGGTAACCCGATCGAGTTCTTCCTTCTTGACCTGAACTGAATGCAACTGGGCAGTGAGGTTCTCTTTCTTGCTGTCGAGTTCTGCTTCTTTTCTCTTGATTTGCTCCAATTCCTTGGAAAGCACCTGTTCCCTTTGCTTTAGCTTGTTTTCATTGGTGATGATGATGGCCTTCTTTTTGTTGGCATCCTCCTCAAACTCTGCCTTAAGTTTTAGATACTTTTCCTTTGCTTCAAGGATTCTGTCTTTTTTCAGGGCCTCTGCATTAATCTCAGCCTCACGAATGATACTTTTTGCTTTTTCTTTAGCTTCTTCCTCAAGCTTTTTGGCATTGTTTTTCAGAAATAGGCTGGCAATAAAGCCGCCCAACCCTAGACCGACTAGGGCTGCGATGATAATATATGTTGTTCCCATAGGTATAAAATATGTAGTTTACCTACCGGGATCAGAAAAAAATCCACGAAAAAAGAGATTACTCTGGGTTATAAAAGGGAACTCAATTGGTCATTGACCTTGGACAGACTCGCTTCGATAAGTTGGCTGTCATCTGAATTGACCATATCCTGGTTCATGGACTCCACCATGCTATCAAACGCGACCATGGCCAGCAAATCCTGTCTATCATCGAGGCCAAATTCCTCTCGATACCTTTTGATTTTATCATTGATCAGTTTTCCCGCGTGCCTGATTTTGGCCTCATCCTCCGCCTTCACTTTCATGGGATATTCCCGATCACCGATTTTCAACCTGATTGAAAGTGTCTCCATAGTTACTCAGACAAGTAGGCAATGATATTATCGATTTCCTTTATATAATGATTGATCTTTTCTCTCAATTCGGCAGATTCCATTTCCTCCACCGGTATGCTATTCACAAGTTTAGCTATTTTAATTTGATTTTTAAAATCCTCCAACGCCAGTTCCCTTTCCTCCAGCTTTCTTCGGGTAGCCTGAATCTCTTCCCGAAGGGACTGATTGTCCTGCTCGAGTTGGGTTAATTTCCTACCGACCTGGAGGGTCAGTTTTTCCAATCGTTGAAGTTCTTCTTGAATCATTTTCTATTTTCTGATAAAGGCTCCTACCTCATTTTCAAAGCTTTGGATCAATCTGGACATGGTCCGCTCGATCACTTGGTCTGTCAAGGTCTGCTCGGAATCCTGTAGGAAAAAGCTCAAAGCATAGGCCTTTTTGCCTGCCTCGATCTTGTCTCCTTGATACACATCAAAAACCCCGATACGCTGAAGCAATTTACCTCCGGCTTTGACCGCGACTTTCTTGATTTTGTCAAAACTCACCTGTCTATCAATCACCAAGGACAAATCCCTCCTAACCTCCGGGAATTTGGATATTTCTTGGTACTTTTTCAAGCCTTTGGCTTTTTTCGTCAACAAATCCCAACTCAGCTCTGCAAAAAACACCTCCTGCTTCACTTCCCCCAGCTTACATATCTCCTCTTGCAGCAAGCCGACAGTGCCCAGAACCTTGGTACCCAATGTCAACTTGAGCGCGTAATCATAGGGCGCTTCGTGGATGATTTCGACTTCCGCCCCTTCATATCCAAGCTTTTCCAGGATCAAATCCACCACGCTGTACAAATCTGCAAAACCGACGGGCACAGATGCCATTTGCCAAGACTCGATATGCTTGTCACCTGTCATGAAAATACCCAGTCGCTTCTCCTCTTGGTATCCATTTTCGGTTTTGGCATACACTGTACCAAACTCAAACATCTTGAGATCCGTCTGCCGACGGTTGATGTTGTATGCCAAGACCTCCAAACCAGAAAACAACAAACTCTGCCGCATCACTCCCAAGTCTTCGCTGAGTTTATTGAGTATCTCGACATTCTGTTCAGGATTCAGAAAGCCGGATTTTTCCGAATAGACAGGTTTGGTCAGCGAATTGGTAATGATCTCGTAAAAGCCGATCCCGGACAATATCTCGCTGAGTCTGTACTGAAGTTTGTTGAAGTCCTTAGCTGGATGTTCGGCCAAAGAATCTGCTTTCAGTGTCTCGGACAAAGGCACATTGTCAAACCCGTGGATTCTCAGGATTTCTTCTATGACATCGGCCTCGCGGGTCACATCGACGCGGTACGGTGGCACTGAAACTTTGAAACCATTTTCCTGCTCATCAAAAACCCGAATATCCAAAAGACCCAAAGTGGTCCTGATTTCGCTTTTCTCCAATTCCTTGCCAATGAGCCTGTTGATGTTTCGATAGGAAACCTCTATCTCAAGATTTTGGATTGGATTCGGATACACATCCACTACTTCGGAAGAAATCTCCCCTCCTGCGATCTCTTTGATCAAGAGCGCAGCGCGTTTCAATGCGTATATAGGCATATTTGGATCGGTGCCCCTTTCAAATCGGAAGGAAGCATCGGTCTTGAGGCCGTGAAACTGTGAGCCTCTTCGAATCACGTCCGGAGAGAAATAGGCAGATTCCAAGAAAATGTTTTGGGTCGTGTCGGAGACGCCGGAGCCTTTCCCTCCAAAAATGCCCGCTATGCAAAGGCCTCCTTTTTCATCACAAATCATCAATTCCCCTCCTGAAAGCTTTCTTTCCTTATCATCCAAAGTGACAAAAGTGGTGCCTTTCGGCAGTTTCTTCACGATGATTTTTCCGCCCTGAATTTTGTCTGCATCAAACGCATGCAACGGCTGACCCAAATCATGGAGAATAAAATTGGTCACGTCCACGATATTGTTGATGGGCTCGAGGTCCAAGGTACGAAGGTAGTTTTGCAACCAAGCCGGAGAAGGTCCAACCTCTACATTTGAAATGGTCAAGCCTGAATATTTTGGGCAATCCGCCGCGTTTTCTACCACGACACTGATCGGTCGCTGATTGCTGTCCGACTGGAATGCATCCACGGAGGGAATGCAAATTTCCCTTTTCAAAAGCGCCTTGAGATCCCTAGCCACTCCCAAATGTGAAGCAGCATCGGCCCTATTCGGCGTCAGGCCTATTTCCAGTACATGGTCTTTACTCACTTTGAAGTACTCGGCGGCGGGAGTCCCATTTGGCAAATCCGTATCCAAGACCATGATGCCAGCATGGCTTTCACCGATACCAATCTCATCCTCGGCACAGATCATACCTTGGGAAACCTCTCCACGGATTTTTGCTTTTTTGATTTCAAAAGGTTCGCCCGAAATGGGGTAAAGCGTGCTACCTTCAGTGGCCACGACGACCTTCTGCCCCGCGGCGACATTGGGCGCACCGCAAACTATCGGCACAATGGCAGTCCCGATATCGACGGTAGTCACGCTCAGCTTGTCTGCATTGGGATGCTTGGCGCAAGTCATGACCTGTCCGATTACCACTCCATCCAGGCCGCCTTTGATAGATTCAAAGACCTCGATTCCTTCCACTTCCAATCCAGAGCCGGTAAGCAAAGCGGCGATTTCCTCCGGCTTTTGGTCCAGGGCTATAAAATCCTTTAATCTATTGATCGATATCTTCATGAAAATCCGCTTTTTTCAGAGCAAGGCACAAATTTAAGAGAATTGACATAGGGGGGAACCCCTTGCCGAAAAATTGTCGCAGCAATCTTGGCATTTACTTCTTGTAATCTTTCTCCCCTGCCAAGATGCCCACTTCCAAAATATTCTCCCTTGGCGGTAGCGGGCATGCAAAATCCGGGTTGTAGGCGCAATAAGGGTTGTATGCTAAATTGAAATCAATCGTGATGCTGTTTTTGCCATCCTGTCTAAGGTTCAGGTAACGCCCGCCGCCATAGGTATCGCTGCCACTCGTCGCGTCGGCAAAGGCCAAAAAGAAATTCCGCTTGTCCTGCTCCTTTGCAGCTTGCAGCAGCAGCAAACGGATAGTTTTTCCTTCCCATTCGAATTCGGCCCAAGAATGCTTCAAATATTTTTCAATTGAGCCGTCAGTCATCGGCAATTCCAACATCCTGCGGTCCTCCACCGGCACCATCTTAGCCCTCACCTTGTATTTGGGGTCAATTGGATAATGTTCCAAATCCGTCAAGTCCCTTTTTTGGCTTTCAGTAAGCGGAGACTCGATGTTGTACTTGAGGTATTTGAACTGGCGCTCACGCTCTTTTTCGACCTTTTCAAGGTAGGCTTCAGGAGACTCGGTGGCGGTCAGCGTGTAGCCGACAGCGATAGCAATCACGGCAAGAACGCCCAAAATCAGGATATTTCTACTTTTCATAATTCACATCAAACCTTCATCGGCGAAGCTAAAATAGCCAACATCCGTGAAAATGAGATGGTCGACGACGGGAACATCGAGATTTTTCCCGACCTCCTTGAGCTTTGTCGTCAGGCGGCGGTCTTGTTCGGAAGGCTTGGCACTACCTGAGGGATGGTTATGTACCAAAATGATGGAATTGGCGAGGCTGTCCAAAGCATATCTGAAGATAATTTTGGGATCGGCCACGGTGCCACTCGTGCCTCCGGAGCTGATCAACTGTTTTCTGATCACATAATTCGTCCTGTTGAGCAGCACGATATAAAAATGCTCTACAGGTTCGTCCAAAAGTTCTGTTTTCATCAGATTATATACATCCGCAGAGGATGTGATTTTTGGGCGCTTGGGGGAATCGGTGATCAATTTCCGCCTGCGGCCTAGTTCCAAAGCCGCCACGATACTTATCGCCTTGGCTTCGCCGATGCCTTTGAACTTCTGGAGGTCCGCCAGGCTCAACTTAGCCAATTCCGCCAAATCATAATTGACCTTGGAAAGGATATGCTTGGAAAGATCAACCGCGGAAAGGTTTTTGGACCCCGAGCCGATCAGGATCGCGATCAACTCCGCATCAGAAAGTGCCGCTTTTCCTTTTAATAAAAGTTTTTCCCTAGGTCTGTCCTCCTCCGCCAAAGCCGAAATCTTGATAGAATTGTATTCCTCCATAAAAATTCACCAATGATACTGTTGGAAAATTGTATCGACTAAAAATACCGAATGCACAAAAACAAAAAAAGCCCCAAGCTGCTGCAAGGGGCTATTTAAACGTTTAATTTCTTGTTTAGGAAAGCGAGCTAACGAATTTCGCCAATTTTGACTTCTTGTTAGCTGCGTTGTTTTTATGAATGATATTCTTCTTGGCGAGCTTATCAATCATAGAGGTAACTGTTTTGAACAGTTCGAGCGCTTCGACTTTATCGGTCACAGACTTCAACTTCTTGATAAAAGTCCTTGTCGTCTTGTGCTGATATTTGTTTCTCAAACGCTTGGCTTCGTTTGCACGGATTCTCTTAAGTGCCGATTTGTGATTTGCCATATCCTTAATTTACTTAATGTCGATTTACAACCCTTTTTCCCTAAAACGGAGTGCAAATGTAATTGATTAATTTTTAAACACAAAGGGAAATTCGAACAAAACCTGGTCAAGCCCGAAAATCAATGAATGTTGGTGATTACCGCCTACGGGCACAAAGGTAAATCAAAAAAAATTCAATTTTAATCACTAAAGAGTTATTTTTACACTATGCGACTGATCATCCTCTTTCTTTCCATTGTTATTCTTTCTTCCCAAAAAAGCCAAGCCTGGGGATTCTATGCCCACCAGCGGATCAATCGGCTCTCAGTATTTTCCCTGCCGCCTGAAATGATCGGTTTTTTCAAATACCATATCGACTTTATGACCGAAAATGCCGTCAACCCCGACAAACGGCGCTACGCGGTCCTTGGCGAAGCCGAAAAGCACTTCATCGACCTGGACGCGTATGGGGATAGCGCAGTACACAAACTCCCACGCTATTGGCAGCAGGCCTTGGAACAATATTCCGAAGCCGAACTTCGCTCCAAAGGAATCGGCCCATGGAATGTCTACCATACCAAAATCCTGCTGACCGAGGCCATGAAGCGCAAAGACCCCAAAGCCATCCTTCGCCTCGCAGCAGATTTGGGACATTACATCGGCGACATGCATGTGCCCCTGCATACCACCAAAAACTACAACGGCCAACTGACCAACCAATACGGGATCCACGGTTTTTGGGAAAGCAGGATTCCGGAACTACTATCGGAGGAATACGACTTCTTTGTGGGGAAAGCGGACTATCTCAGAAGCCCTCAAATCGAAATTTGGAACACGCTTATACAAACCCATGCGGCGCTGGATTCAGTACTCAGCTTTGAAAAAACCATCAGCACACGCTTTCCCGAGGACAAAAAGTACACATTCGAAGAGCGCGGAGGCATCAATACACGACAATACAGCCGTGAATTTACCTTGGCCTACCACCAAGCCCTCGGCGGACAGGTCGAGCGGCAAATGCGCAGGGCGGTCAAGATGGTGGCTGATTTCTGGTACACCGCTTGGATAGATGCAGGCCAACCCGATTTGGATGGTTTGATACAAAACAAGCTCGATATCGATCCCGAAAAATTTGATCGGGACGAAAAGCTAAACGTCCGAGAACATGAAGGCGGACTCGCGCTGCATGATAAAAATCGCCGGGATTTGTTTCGAAGAGAGGAACTTCTCTGGCTGATTGGGCCAGCCTAGTTAAGCCAATTCCTTCTTGGTCGAATTCAAATAAGCTTGGATCGCCCTGCCCAATTTTTCGAAAGTCTGCCTGAACACGGCTTCGTCTTCCTCCAGAAGCGTCACGCGAAAGCCCCGCAAGTCTGAGCAAAAGGATGAAATCGGCACGACACAGATATTTGCCGAAGCCAATAGATAGTAGACAAACCGTTTGTCCAAAGGCATTTCCGGATCCTGTGCCAGCCAGCCGTCCAGCAGTTCCTTGAGCTTGGGATCTGTGATGGGCAGAAATTGGTCTTTTTCCAAAAAGTTTTCATCGAAAACGACCGTATTGTAAAAGGCACCCTTGGTAGGGTTAAACTTTATCCCGGGAATATCGCCCAAAATCTCCGCCATGATACGGCTGCGTCTGCCAATCTTCTCGTTGGCGTCGGCACGATAGGCCGCGTACTGTGGATGCGACATGATCTTTGGAATGGAAAGCTGTGGCAGTATCGTCGAGCAAACCTCGATCATTTTGGCATTTTCGAGCGTCTGGACCAGCTTACTGAATTCCTTGGAAGCATTGCGGTTGTAAAACTCCATCCAGCCGCAGCGTGAACCCGGCCAAGGAAATTCCTTGGAAATTCCTTTCAGCGAAATCGCCGGCAGATCCCCAATCACTTCAGAAAGTGCCGTGGCCTTTACGCCGTTATAAGTAATGTTTTGGTAGATCTCATCTGCTATCAGCAGCAAATTGAACTCCCGTGCAATGTCCACAAAGCCCTGCAGGACTTCCTTAGGATACACCATGCCCGTAGGATTGTCGGGGTTAATGATCAAAATGCCGACAATCGCTGGATTGTACTTGACCTTGTTGTACAGGTCCTGCATGTCGGGTAGCCATTGGTTGGCAGGGTCAAGGGTATAGGTGACCGGGGCGGTATTGGCATGCGCGGCCTCAGCGGAACTGTGTGTACTGTACGCAGGCGAAGGTCCGATAATGCGGGCAGTGGGTAACAAGAATTGATACAACTTGGCAATCGCATCGCCCAAACCATTGAAAAACAAAATATCCTCTGCAGAAATTTGGGCGCCACCTTTTTGGTTGTTGAGTCCCGCGAGAAATTTCCTTGTTTCCAATACGCCTTTGGAATCAGCATACCCATAGGAACGGTCTTCGTTGACAAGCTCAGAAACAATCTCCTTCATCCATGCAGGCACCTTGTTGTGCTTCTGGATTGGGTCGCCGATATTTTCCCAGGTAATATCATAGCCCAAGGCCTCGATCTGACGGGCCTTTTTGACTATTCCCCTGATCTCGTAATTCAACTCTTCGGCGCCCGGCCGCAGCAAAATCGTCCTCATGGTGTGGGTATTTGGAAATTAGCAACAAATAAACAAAAAAGCGAAAGGAATATTCAGGATTCGACAGGAATTGTGGGGGAGCGATGCAAAATCGGCAACCCTAACCAGCGTTACCTAGAAAAAACGAACCAGAAAAATTTTCCTGAAATCAGTCACAATTCCAGCGGCGAATTCGCCTAGGATTTTAAAAATAGATGTAGCTTAACGTCATGAAAAAGTACCCAAAAGTCAAAACCCTGATTCCTGTAGTTCTTCTATTTGCTGCAGCCGGCGTGATTGGCTGTTCCAGAGACTGCGAGCCGAACTTTGCAACTTGCAGCGAAGTCCCTCAGACCGGTGAAGACTGCTCAGCCTATTTCGAAAGGTGGTTTTACAACAAGCAAAAACTCAGGTGTGAGTTGGTCGGCCACAGCGGCTGCTCACCTAAAGGCTTCGAGACAGAGGAAGAATGTAAGGAATGCAAGTGTTTGTGATTTGAGGTCCGTATTACCTGGGAGATTTGAAAAAAACTTCTACCGCACAATTCGATTCATTCAGGCTATAAGCAATCTGATGTTTTTGCGCAAAAGCGGATTGAGGTACCGCGATAGGCCTTTTTTTTGATTGTTTTGCTCGGAAAACACCAAAAACATTATCGTTTACTTTTGGAAGCCGTCCATACTGTAAGCGTCCGATCAGGTAATTTTCGGACCAAAAATTCAAAAATCAAGTCCGATTCTCTTTTTTCAATATCAGCTCGATCTCGATTTCAAACTTTGGAAGTACGTTTTCGACAACTCCCCAAACAGCCCAAATGTCAACGCCTATATAGTCGTGAATCAACTTATCCCGCATGCCGGAGATTTTCTTCCACTCGACTTGCGGATATTTTGCCCGGAAATCTTGAGGTAGCTTCTTGGCCGCTTCACCGATGATTTCAAAATTACGAATCACCGCATCCTGAATCATATAATTTTCCAGAAATCCAGCTTCTTCCAATCCCCTTGTATACTCCTTGATCCTTGAAATACAGGCAGCAATATGCTCGATATAGATGACCGGATCTTTCATCCGACGAGTTTGATAACATCCGATTCAATGTAGGGAATCAAGGACCGATTTAGCGAGCGCAGTGTAACAAGGTCGACTTTTACCCCCAGCACTTCACTGAGTTCCTGTTCGACCCCGATCAACTCAAGCAAATCCACTTTGTCGCCAAAATCAATCAAGATATCAAGATCACTGTGCTCGTTTTCTTCTCCGCGCGCATAGGAGCCAAAAACACCCAGGAAGGTTGGATTCAGCTTTTTTGTGACTGCCTTGATGATTTCCTTTTGCTGATTTGAGACCATAGCCTAAAGTTAGCTATTTTTCGTAAAAGACTTCTGCTTCCAGCTGTACCCCAAGCAGATTTAGGCATTGGAGGTAATCAGTCATTTATGCCTCCTACAAAACCCCTCAGGTAATATCGACAAGGCCTCTGAAATCCTCAGATTCAGGGATACCACCCCAAATCCTACTTGTTCACAGAAGTTTCAAATTGTCATTTCCATGATTTTGCTCAGACATTCCCAAAACAGCGCTATTTTTATTTTTTTGGTAAATCCCTCAAAAGCATAAATCCCTATTTTTACAACAGACTGAAAAGCCAACCCAGACACCTTTCGACGTCGGCTTTCTTCGAAAAAAATCCAAAATAACGAACCAACAGCCATGTCAGATAGCACCCGTTTTGCCGCATTTTTGTGGGAAGTTTTGAAGCAGCAAAGTGAAGCATCTTCAATGGATTGGCTGGGGCTACAGGGCGAAGAAATCCAGAAAAGCCAAGCTTCGATGAAGTTTTTCCTCGCCTTTGGCAAAGCCTCCCGGTACTTCAAGAAAGAACCTTTGATCCTCTCCGCCTCCAAAATCCATGAAGCAAAATCCCTTCGTCCGGGATTCAGTCCCGAATCCTGGGACCAGTTGCAGGCGGCGCGGACTTATTTACTGTTGCAATACCCCAGCCAGGACGAAGCCGCTTGGATGAAAAGTGTGCGCCAGCTTTTCGAAACAGCCGACATGCACGAGTTGAAATCGCTTTATGCTGCCCTGCCGCTGATGCCATTTCAGGAACACCTTGTAGCCAGGGCAGTAGAGGGCCTACGGACAAATATCACGTTGGTGTTTGATGCTGTTGCGCTCAACAATCCCTTTCCGGCAGAGCACCTGGAAGAAGCTGCTTGGAACCAAATGGTTGTCAAAGCCATCTTCATGCAGCGTCCGTTGTTCCAAATCCTTGACTCAGACCGCCGCGCCAATGAAAACCTGGCGCATACCCTGGTCGATTTCGCCCACGAAAGATGGGCTGCGGGAAGGTCCGTGATGCCGGAAGCATGGCGGTTTGTGGCTCCGTTCCTGAATTCCCAGCGCTTGGGCGATATCCGGAAAGTGATTGCCACAAAAGACCCCTTGCAGGTAGAGGCAGCATTGTTGGCCTGTCACCAAAGTCCGCTGCCTGAGGCAAAAGTCTTGCTGGGCGAATTTCCAGAGCTCAAGAAAGAAATCGAAAGCGGTTCGATCAACTGGACCTCCATCGGGGAACGGTTCCGCGAGGCGAATCCATAATGCCCCAGAATCCTTGCCTGCATCCCAATTAACCGATTAAATTTACCATCCTTTAGATACCCTTACCCATGGAAATGTACATTGACCCACATATTCACGTCACTTCACGCACCACTGATGACTACGAAGCCATGCGCAAAGCAGGCGTAGTGGCCATCATCGAACCGGCATTTTGGCTGGGTCAGCCCCGCACCGAGGTGGGAACCTTCAAGGATTATTTCAGCAGCTTGGTAGGCTGGGAGAGGTTCCGCGCCAAAAACTTCGGGATCGTGCACTACTGCACGATCGGCCTGAATTCCAAGGAAGCCAACAATGAAGCTTTGGCGGAGGAGGTGATGGAACTACTGCCGCTTTTTGCAACCAAAGACGGCGTGGTGGCAATCGGTGAAATCGGCTACGATGACCAAACGGCCGCGGAAGACAAGTATTACCGCCTGCAACTGGAGTTGGCAAAAGAAGTCGGATTGCCCGTCTTGATCCATACCCCACACAGGGACAAGAAGCGCGGTACTACCCGCAGCATGGACGTCAGCGACGAGCATGGCCTCGATCCCAAAATGGTCATCGTCGACCACAACAATGAAGAAACAGTGAAAGAAGTCCTGGACAGGGGATTTTGGGCCGCGTTTACGATCTATCCCCATACCAAAATGGGCAGTGAGCGAATGGTGGAAATCGTCAAGCAATACGGACCCGAGCGCATCATTGTAGACTCTGCGGCTGATTGGGGCGTAAGCGATCCCTTGGCCGTGCCAAAAACGGCGGCGCTGATGCGCAAGCATGGAATCCCAGAGGAACACATCCGCATGACTTGTTACCAAAACGCCCTGACCGCCTACTCCCAAAGCGGACAAATGCACGAATCGGACTGGCTCAATGCCGCGCCGATCGACCAAAGACAAAAACTATTTGGAAACACGGTCCTTCGTGGAGGGCAAGTGCCCCGCGTCGAAGGGCCTGCAGATAAAGTTGAGAATTAAACCATGACCTTGATTTCGAGATTCAAAGCTTACGCCCAGCTCCTCCGTCCTGCCAATATCGTGACCGCTATCGCGGATATATGGGCGGGATTTACCGTCTCCGGTGCGGCGGTTTTGCTTTTTCTCCCCCAAGTCCAAGAACCTAGCTATTGGTCAATTTTGGCTTGGCTGACGCTGTCCACCATAGGCCTTTACGGTGGCGGAGTAGCCTTCAACGATATTTTTGATGCGAAGCTTGATGCTGTCGAAAGGCCAGAGCGGCCCATACCCAGCGGCCGAGCTTCCAAGTTGGGAGCGGTTTTCATGGCATCACTCTTTCTAATCGGAGGAATTTTGGCTGCTTTCCAGGTAGGAAAATTGAGCGGGTACATCGCCATGGCTGTGGCTGCCTGCGCCCTGCTTTATGACGCTTGGGGAAAGCACCAATCGATCTTTGGCCCAATCAATATGGGCCTTTGCAGGACAGGAAATTTGCTGCTTGGAATTTCTGCCATCCCTACCCAGGTGCCCGAATTATGGCCTTTGGGGCTGATTCCGCTAGCCTACGTGTCCGGGATCACGATGGTCAGCCGCG
Source organism: Mariniradius sediminis (assembly GCF_021491425.1). Taxonomy (NCBI): domain Bacteria; kingdom Pseudomonadati; phylum Bacteroidota; class Cytophagia; order Cytophagales; family Cyclobacteriaceae; genus Mariniradius; species Mariniradius sediminis. Next base: position 90,920 of record NZ_JAKEVZ010000016.1, read on the forward strand.
GCGAAGTCCATGGGAAAAACAAAGGCGCCCTGTACGGGGGATTGGGCCTCTATGGTGGCATCATAGTGACTTTGGTGATAATCTCCTTCGGCAAAGGAAAAGCCGGCATACAGGCGCTTCCTTTCATTGGGCTCTTGGCCTACATGGTTTTTCCGCCATTGATCAAGGCGATTCAGAAACAAGAACCCAAATTGATTGGAAAATCTGTGAAAGCTGCCGTTATTTCCCTCATCATTCTCAATGCGTCCTTGGCAGCGGGTTTTGGGGGCTGGTTGTACGGTTTGGTGATCTTGTTGCTCTTGCCAATATCCCTACGGTTAGCCAAGATTTTTGCTGTAACCTGAGGATTTTTTGGGAAAGATGCGCCGATCATTTTGAAAAGAAGGTCCCATGAATACGATTTTGAAGCAAAATTTTACAGTTCCCTTTCAATACAATGTCTGTTTTTCGGAAGATATTTTCGATCCGAAAAACACTTTGCTGGCGGGAACCTTGGGAAAGGAAAAGGCTTCAAAAACATTTTTTGTCATCGACAGCGGCGTGGCGGAACACCATCCGAATTTGGTCGAGCAAGTAAAATCCTATGCGAAAGCACATACCGACAAGCTGTTTCTCTGCGCTGAGCCTTTGATCGTACCGGGAGGTGAGGCGAGCAAAAACGACCGCGCCATCATGGAACAAATCATGGAAGCCACGCACCTTTATGGGATTGACCGACATTCCTACATCGTCGCGATTGGTGGCGGGGCGGTACTCGACATGGCGGGTTTTGCAGCCGCTATCTCCCACCGAGGCATCCGGCATATCCGCATCCCGACCACCGTACTTTCCCAAAACGACTCGGGCGTGGGCGTCAAAAACGGCATCAATGCCTATGGTAAGAAAAACTACCTGGGCAGCTTTGCACCGCCGTACGCAGTCATCAACGATTTCAATTTCCTCAAGACGCTCGACGACCGGGATTGGCGCTCGGGTTTGGCGGAAGCGATCAAGGTGGCTTTGATCAAGGACGGATCGTTTTTCGACTGGCTGGAGCGGCATGCCGCAGCACTTGCCAAGCGGGATATGGACCCGATGAAAACCTCCATCATCCGCTGCGCGCAGATGCACTTGGACCATATTGCAGGCAAAGATCCCTTCGAAATGGGTTCATCGCGACCATTGGATTTTGGGCATTGGGCGGCACACAAATTGGAGCATTTGACCAATTATACCATTCGCCATGGTGAAGCGGTCGCTATCGGCATCGCGCTCGACAGCACCTATTCCCACCTTAAGGGCTGGCTCAAGGCCGAAGAATTGCAACGGATTCTAGCGCTGATCTCAGCCTTGGGATTTGATCTTTTTGATCCTGCACTTACAGGAGAAAACCTCCTCAAAGGCCTCCAGGAGTTCCAGGAGCATCTTGGTGGCCAATTGACCATCATGCTGCTGCGCGGCATCGGAACTGGGGAAGAAGTGCACGAGATGGATGGGGATTTGGTCAGGAAAGCGGTAGCCTATCTGGAACAAATTTCCCTGAAAAAGGAACCAGTTTGACCATGTTGATCGCCAACCACCTCCTCACCTACTGCAGCAATATCCACCCCGGCGAGACTTGGCAGGACACCTTCAACAGCCTGAAAGTCCATATCCCCAATGTCAAAAAGGCTGTGAGTCCTACCCAAGCATTCGGCATCGGCCTGCGGCTTTCAAATCAGGCTAGTAACGAATTGGATCAGGGGAATAACTTGACGGAATTCAAGACTTGGCTCCAAAGCGAAAATTGCTACGTCTTTACGATGAACGGCTTTCCCTACGGTGATTTCCATGAGACGGTCGTCAAAGACCAGGTCCATAGCCCCGACTGGTCCACTCCCGAAAGACTTGACTATACACTCAGGCTTTTCAGGATTTTGGCGGAAATCATACCCAGCGGCATGGAAGGCGGGATTTCTACCTCACCGATTTCTTACCGCTTTTGGCAAAAGACTGCGGAAGAACGAAACAGCGTCTTGGAGCGCGCCGCGGTGAATCTAGCCGAAGTCGCTGCAAATCTGCACTTTCTTGAAAACCAGACCGGCAATTTCCTTCACCTCGATATCGAACCCGAACCGGATGGCATCTTGGAAAATTCAGACGAAACAATCGCGTTTTTCCAAGATTGCTTGCTGCCTATCGGCACCAAATACCTGGCTGAAAAACACCATATCCCAAGCGGAGATGCGACGCAAATCATCCTCAGGCATATCCAAGTCTGCTACGACGTTTGCCACTTTGCGATCGTGTATGAAAAGCCGACAGCTACCTTCGCTAAATTTGAACTAGCGGGCATCAAGATCGGCAAGATACAAATCAGCGCTGCGTTGAAAGTGGATGTTCCTGCTGCGCAGCTGGAACGTGACAAGCTCAAAGAAAAACTCAGCCAGCTATCTGAATCGACCTACCTCCACCAAGTAGTGGGAAAAACGGCTTCCGGGGAAATGGAATCCTATCCCGACCTGCCCGAAGCGGTACGCTTCCTTCCCAAATCGAATGCGGAGGAATTCATGATCCATTTCCACGTACCCTTGTTTCTCAAAAACTACGGCTATTTCTCGTCAACCCAAGACGCGATTGTGGAGGTCCTCGATGCGATCGCGCACAAGCCCGTCTGCAAGCACCTGGAAGTGGAAACTTACACTTGGGGCGTACTCGAACCAGCCTTGCGAATCGACCTTTCCCAGTCCATCATCCGAGAACTAGAATGGGTCATCCAACACATGAAAGCATGAAAAAAACCGTTGTCCTTGATGTCGTGGCCCTGTCTTCCCGCGTGATTGGGAAGCATACCCCATTTTTGAAACATTGGATCGAAAAACGCAGCAAAACCTTCATCAATCCGGTCCTTCCGGCGGTGACTTGTTCGGCACAATCGGTGTACCTGACGGGAAAATCCCCAGCAGAAAACGGCATCGTCGGCAACGGCTGGTATTTCAGGGACGAGTGTGAAGTGAAGCTTTGGCGCCAATCCAACAAACTCGTGCAGGCACCCAAAATCTGGGACAAACTCAAAGAACTGGACCCGAATTTCACCTGTGCCAATATGTTTTGGTGGTACAACATGTACTCCTCCGTCGATATTGCCGTGACACCGCGCCCGCTTTACCCAGCCGATGGCCGAAAACTCCCAGATATCCACAGCCAACCGATGGAACTTCGGGACCGCCTGCAGCAGGAACTCGGCCAATTTCCGCTATTCTCCTTTTGGGGGCCAAATGCCAACATCGAATCCACCGCTTGGATCGCACAAGCCGCCAAGAAAATCGATGAATGGTACAACCCAACCCTCAATTTGATTTATCTCCCCCACCTCGATTACGGACTGCAGCGCTATGGCCTCGATTTTTCCAAAATTGGAAAAGACTTGGAAGAGATCGATGCTATTTGCAAGGACCTGATCGAGTATTTTGAGGCCCATGGCACGGAAATCATCCTGCTCTCCGAGTACGGCATCACGACCGTCAACCGGCCCGTGCACATCAATCGGATTCTCCGGGATAAAGGTTATATCGCCGTAAAAAATGAATTGGGCCGGGAAACCCTCGATGCTGGAACCTGCCGGGCTTTCGCAGTTGCCGACCATCAATTGGCGCATGTGTACGTGACAAATCCGACCGACATTCCTACCGTCAAAAAACTGCTCGAAAACACGCCAGGGATTGAGAAGGTCTTGGACAATGAAGGTAAAAAAGCGTATCAAATCGACCACGAACGCGCAGGGGAATTGGTGGCCGTAGCGGATAAGGACGCATGGTTTACCTACTATTTTTGGCTGGACGATGTCAAGGCGCCTGACTACGCCCGCTGTGTGGATATCCATAGAAAGCCGGGCTACGATCCCGTGGAAACCCTCGCCGACCCCAATATCAAGTTCCTCAAGGGTAAAATCGGCCTCAAACTCCTCAAAAAGAAACTCGGTTTCCGCTATCTGATGGACGTGATTTCACTGGATGCCACTTTGGTCAAAGGCTCCCACGGCCGAATTCCCGAAGACAAGCAGGACTGGCCGATTTTGGTGACCAACAAGCAAGTCAAACCAAATGTCGAAGGAAAAGAAGTGTTTGATATCATCTTCGAAACGGTGGCCGGACATTAGGAAGCGCTCCTGTTTCCCCAAACTTTCGAATTGAAATATCCCACCGAAGGAAATCGATTTTTTTCAATAGCCTCTTTATCAGATATTTGCAAAAGTTTGTATTATAAATACAAGATATTTTGTAGTCATAATACAAGGTTTATCAAGTTCATTGATAAACTATAAATGCACTATTTAGAAAATCGACGACCAATTGCTGCGAGCCAAATATTTTATTTTCCAAGTATCGCAGAATCTGGATCATTGGCAGTCCAATGGATATTTAGTGGGAATACAAGTTGGAGATCGGCCATAAAAAAACCCGGTCTCCCGGGTCTTTTTCTTTTCCAAGATGTCCTTATTTCGATATCCGCTTGGCGGTCGAGCTCATTTGGCCCATTACCATGCCCTGCAGGTTATCATTGTCCACTTTGGTGAGCTTCAGGTCGATATCGGTTCCTTCGGCATAAAAATAAATGGTGATGCTATCACCGTTTTCTTCGACACGGTCAATGGGGACTTTGCCGGGAGAAGGTTCCATGACAGGTTCCAAGTCGCCGGACAATTTGCCGTCTACACGCGACAGCTGGGCAATCATCTTGACATCGCCATAGGGGGTACCGAGGATCACTACTTCCCAAGAACCGACAAAGAAGTCTTCGGAAGGCTCAGACTGGGCAAAACCATTGGATACCAGCATCGTGGACACCAACAGCATGAGAAACAACACTTTTTTCATAAAGGGAATTGGTTAAGATGAATTAGAGGGATTATTGTAGGTTGAATTCAAAGGATTCTTTTTTCAAGCAAAAATGAGAAACGATACATCCGATTTGACCAAAAAAAGAAACCACTCGAATGCCGAAATATATACTTTTTCCTCCAATATCAATCAAGTCGTTCCTTGCAAATGAGCCTCGGGTTCGGGCTCCGAATTGAGGCCGGACGCCAGAATCTCCGCGAGGTTATAGAGCAGCATGGTAGAGATGAATATAACGTCCACTTAATCAGCGCTTGCGGTAGGATTACTACAATCTTCTTACAACATGTCTTTGATTCAAATCAAGGTCTTCACAAGATACTTACTACTAGAGGGGGATCAGTCCCCCTCAACCAATTCCCAACATTCACCGTCCGTTTTCTCATAACGAACCAACCCTTTCGACTTGCTCCAATACAAATTGGAAATAAATCTTTCTCGGTTGGAAAAGTACGGGTCGCTGGAGAATACCAAGACATCTTCATATTCTGCCTGTGTTGTAACTAATGTGATAAAGCCATCGGCTAAAAGATCCTCGATAAGAAGTTCATGACGATAGCCATAAAATGCTGCCTTCTTTGTCCTTAATTGAACATCAATCGATGTCTTATTCTGTTTATTTCTAAAAACCGAAAAAAATTCTCCAGTCAAGTATCTATGACCGCCCTTTATCGGACTTGTATGCCTACAATAAATTACCACGTGTTGTGTCACGATTCCATTGAACTTTTGTGCCTCCGGGTACCCAAAAATTGTATCCTTTTTCAAAAGAAATATGGTGTCAATTTCTCCAAAATTTGATTTGAATACGAGCGTCTGGTTTTCACCATATGGCATCCAAGCGTAATCCTCCGCAGTTAGCCTATTTACCCTATCGCAGGAAAAAGTGGCCAACAATAAAACTGAAACAATAAGTTTATTCTTCATGTACGATTCAATCCTCTAACGTTTCAAAGACGTTCACCTGTATCCCGAAGCTTCGCCAGTAACCAACCATATGATCCAACCAAGTGTCAACCATATGTCCGCCTAATCCCCCATCATATTTTTCTCTTTCAATCCCCCGAGTGTAGTATAGACTTCCGGTGGTGGCTGGGTGGATCCCGATATTCATCGTGGATGTAATTCCACCCTATTATCAACCCAATTTGTAATTGGAAATCAAAACCGAACAATACAGCTGAATATAGTTTGAGATCAGGTGAAAAACAAATCCCAGTGCTGGACGGGAGTAATTGCATCCGCCGCTGATAACCCAAAAAAAACAAAAAAGCAGGCCACCAGCCTGCTCCAAGTGATCAAGTGATCCCGCTGGGATTCGTCCCGATAGCCATCGCGGACCAGGACCAATACTACACCACCGAAAAACCCCAAAAACAAAAAAGCAGGCCACCAGCCTGCTCCAAGTGATCAAGTGATCCCGCTGGGATTCG
>NZ_JAKEVZ010000017.1:0-79811 GCF_021491425.1 Mariniradius sediminis
CCTTACCTGTCAACTTATATCAGGATTACAAAAATCCTTGTAAAGTCCAATCAGGATCAGGCTTTCTACTGTAAAGCCAATTCAGTATTATTACAAAAACTGTCAACTTTTTTCAGGACGGGTCAAAAAGCCGACACGAGTCACCTCAGAACCGACACGAGTCAGCAAAAAGCCGACACAAGTCACCTCTGAACCGACATGAGTCGGTAAAAAGCTGAGACGAGTCGCCTCGGAACCGACACGAGTCGGCAAAAAGCCGACACGAGTCGCCTCTGAACCGACACGAGTCAGCAAAAAGCCGACACGAGTCACCTTGGACCCGACACGAGTTAGCAAAAAGCCGACACGAGTCACCTCGGAACCGACACGAGTCGCTAAAAAGCCGAAACGAGTCACCTCGGAAACGACACGAGTCGGTAAAAAGCTAACACGAGTGAGCTCAGAACCGACACGAGTCAGTAAATAGGTTGTTTGTGTTACCCTTCCTGCCTGCTGACAAAGGCAGGGTTGCACTTTTGGGAATCGGGATTACAAATCCCGAGAAATAAAAGGGTGGAATTACAAATTCCACCCAGCCGGGTTGAACTTTGGAATTTCAAATGCCAACAGGCTTCCATTCCCCTCGTTTTTAATTCCGCCGAAATCTTCATTACTTGGAGGGGATTTTATTGGACGTACATAGCCAAGTAGTAAAAAGGATAATGGAAATCAGTTTTGACCTCGCCACCTTTACACATTTGGCAGCCTGTGTGTTGGGGGTTGTTTCGGGGATTGTTTTGCTTTATCAGGGAATCAAAAGTAACCCGGTCAATCTGCCCTTGGCCTTTGGTCAGATTGTACTCGCGGTTGCCATTTGGGTAAGTTTTCTGGTGGTATCCCAATTGCTGGTCCACTGGCCCTTTATGTTTCGCACGGGCAGCTTTTTTGCCTTGTTGTTTGTGCCGCTGCCATTTTTATATGTGCGGTTCTATACCGAGAAGCGAACTTGGATGTGGTATGATTTTCTGCACTTTGTTCCTGCCTTGGTTTTTCTGGTCGATTTCTGGCCGATTTTCACACTTTCAAACCAAGAGAAGCTGGCTTTGATCCTCAAGGACATCGCCAATGAAAACCAATTTGCGCAATTGCGCGAAAGCCGATTTTTCCCACCAGGCTTTCACCAATCCTTTCGAACCATCTTGTTCAGTGTATATTGGCTGCTGGAAATGAGGCTAATGTACCGCTGGATCAAGGCAAAGCCGAATTTGGGGTTCGAAGAGAGGATCTGGAAAAATTGGATGTTTGTCTATCTGGCTTTTCAAATGGCTATTTGGCTTCCTTTCTATCTCACTTTTCTTTGGATCGACCCGGCACTGACTTACCACATGGTCAACACCGCAGGTGCGGTTTGGCTGGTGGTTTCTTCTTTTCTTTTGCTGCTGTATCCATCGCTCGTATATGGTCAGGCCAATCATAGGGCTCAGAATAAGGTGACAAAGCAGAAACCAACGGAATTGGAGCAAGGTACTGAGCTTTTGAAATTGCAGGAAGTGAAATCGGCAATTGAGACAGCCATGGAAAAAGACGCTCTATTTCTGAAACCCGGCTACACGATCAATGATTTTTCGCGAGATATCGGTATCCCGGTGTATCAGATATCCAAATGCATCTCCCATTTTGAGGGCATCAGCTTTATAGACTTCATCAACCGAAAGCGTGTTGAATACTGCGCACAAAAACTTGAGGCGGGCGAGTGGAGAAACCTCAAGATTGAAGCCTTGGCCTTGGAATGCGGCTTCAATAACCGAAATTCCTTTACCAATGCCTTCAAAAAGTTCAAAGGTATTTCCCCATCCGAGTTCATCGTCAGGCATAGGTAACCATCCACTGCAGAGGAGACCGTTCGAAAGTGTTTTTTTGATTTTGCAGCATAACAGGATTTAGAAAATAAATACCACTTTTCGACACTTCCTTTAATGGTCGTTTTCGTGCCAATCTTCGCCCAAGGATGGCCATGCCTAGCCCTTTTTCGCCCAGGTCACCCCCAGAAAGACTTACTTTTATAATCGGGCTACAACATGGTTTGTTTCCATGACACACGCCATGAGGCCTATTTCCATTCACCAAATTTTTGCTTTTAAAATATGAAGACCAACAAACTACTTACCTTCTCAACCTGCGCAATCCTTTGCCTTGCCCTCGCGGGCAATGCCGAAGCGCAAAGAAAGTCACGTGCCGCACAACCCGCTCCTGTACCTTTGGAAAAGGCTGTTTTAAAAGGAGACGAGAAAATCGAAACCCCTTATGGGGTGATGGAGCTGCAGCATAACTACCTGACAGACGAAAGCTCCCAAAAGCTTTTTGATGCCATGGACCTGCAGCGTGCCTCTCAGGCTTATATGTGGTCGACACCTCTGGTAAGTTTTGTCACCTGGCGCGAAGAACAGAATAAGCACTACGGACCCAATGCCCGCGGCACGTTTGCGGTGTATGTGAGTTTTCGGGAGAAGCAGGGCATCGTCACCGCCAACCTGACAACTCCTTATTTTATTGCTTTCGATAACCTTTCGAATGGACCACTCTACATCGAATATCCTGCCGGCATGACAGCAGGTGCTGCAATGGATTTCTGGCAGCGTCCCGTTTGCGACCTGGGCCTCACTGGCCCGGATAGGGGCGAAGGTGGAACTTACATCATTGTAGGTCCGGAGGACAATCCTGAAAAATATAAGAAGAAGGGCGTCTATGTATTCCAATCGGCTACCAACAACATCATGTGGGGATTTCGGATACTGGATACAAATCCGGCATTCAAAACCAATTTCGTGAAAGCCTTGAAGGTCTCCGCGCTCGGGGGTCAGCCTGTGCAGAACAAATTGATCGAAGGTTTGGATAAAACCTGGTCGGCGACCGCCTACCGGGGAATGGACTACTGGAAAGCCTTGCACAATGTCATCAACCAAGAGCCTGTGCGCGAGCAGGACAAGGTTTGGATGGCGATGATCGAACCACTGGGAATTGTAAAAGGAAAGCCTTTTTCTCCGGATGCCCGTCAAACAAAAATTCTGACCGAAGGTGCAGCCCTGGGTGAGCTGATGGCGCGTAATCTGGCAACCAATCCACGTTTCATGGAGAATTACTGGCCGGAAAAACAATGGCACAATATGATAGCCTTCTCGATTCCGCAGATTACTTACAACAAGGTGGAACTGGACGAGCGGACCGTATGGTTTTATGATGCCGTTACCAGCAGCGAAGGCATGGTTAACCCATACATCGGAAAAGGTCAGGTTTACCTGGTTGCCAAACGAGACAGCAAGGGCAACCTGTTTCGCGCTGACAAGACCTACCGGCTACGGGTGCCTGCAAATGTTCCGACTGCCCAATTCTGGGCGGTGGATTTGTACAGCCAGGATACCAGGCGTCATTATGACAACGGTGACCCAAATCCAAAGGTAAGTTCGGTGGCCATCAACAGCAGGATGCCCGACATCAAGCGGAATGAAGACGGCACCGTTGATCTGTATATCGGAGCCAAAGCGCCTGAGGGATACGAAAGCAACTACATGAAGACGGTCGGAACTGATGGATGGTTTGTGATCTTCAGGCTTTATGCACCGTTACAGCCCTATTTCGATAAGACTTTTGTATTGCCGGATTTTGAGGAGTTGAATTAAATAGAAGAGTATAGAGAGGCTATACATGTAATCCGGAACACTTTAAACAAGATCATATGAATATCAAATTTTTGATTGGCCTAGGGTTAATAGCCTTTGTCCTTGGTTGCCAAAGTCCGAAACCCGAAGTGACGCCCGAAGAAGCAAGGAGAATTGCTAAGGAAGCGTACATCTACGGCTTCCCGCTTGTAGACAATATGCGGGTGCAATACGCCTATTTCATCGACAAGAACGATCCGGATTACAAAGCGCCTTACAACATCCTCTATAATATTCCCCGCGTTTTCACCTCCCAAGACAAAGCAATCCAAACGGCCAATTCGGACACGCCTTATTCCTGGATCGGCCTGGATTTGCGCACAGAACCGATTGTGTTCACTGTGCCGCCTATCGAAAAAGACCGGTACTGGAGTTTGCAGCTCATCGACCTGTACACACACAACTTCGACATACCCGGTACGCGCACAGATGGGAACAATGGCGGCAGTTTTCTGATAGCAGGTCCCAACTGGAAAGGGGAAATACCCGAAGGAATTACAAGGGTAATCCGTTGTGAGACTGAGATCGCATCTGCCCAGTTCCGGACTCAACTCTTTGATCCTGCCGACCTGGAGAATGTTAAAAAAATCCAGGAGCAGTATATTGTAAAGCCTTTATCGGCCTTCATCAATCAACCTTCCCCCAAGGCTGCCCCTGAGATCAACTTCCCCAAGCCGCTCACGCCGGAGTCCCAGAGGACATCGTTGGAGTTCTTCAACTTGTTGAACTTCTACCTGCAGTTCTGCCCTACGCATCCATCCGAAAAAGACCTCAGGGAGCAATTTGCAAAAATTGGCCTGGTATCCGGTAAAACCTTTGATGCGGCATCCTTGTCTCCCGAAATCAAAGATGCGCTGAGTGCGGGTATAGAGGATGCCTGGAAAGAATTTGATGCCTTCAATACGAACGAAATCAAAACCGGCAAAGTGGGTAGTGCTGAGGCGTTTGGCACCAGGGAGCATTTAAACAACAATTATATGTTTCGCATGGCCGGAGCGGTATTGGGTATTTATGGCCTTTCCAAAGAAGAAGCAATCTATCCCATTTATCAGACTGATTCAGAGGGGCAGCCTTTGAATGCCGCTACCAACAAGTATACATTGACCATGAAGAGTGATGAAATGCCCCCGGTTAATGCATTTTGGTCATATACCATGTATGAGCTGCCGGCAAGAATAATGACGGAAAATCCGATTAACCGGTATTTGATAAATTCCGCCATGTTGCCAAATCTCAAGCGCAATCCAGACAATAGTATTACAATTTATATACAGCACGAATCTCCGGGTAAGGACAAGGAGTCGAATTGGCTTCCTGCGCCTAATGGGCCTTTCTTTTTCGTAAACCGCCTGTATTTGCCTAAACCTGAGGCCTTGAACGGTACCTGGAAGCCAAAGCCTTTGGTGCGGGTGCAATAAATCAACGTTTTGATGAAGTAATGACTGATAAAATGAGAAAAATAAAAGTTGGCGTATTTACTGTCCTAGGTCTTATTGCTTTCTCCACGGCATGTCAGAGCCCGAAAAAGGAAACTCAAACAGATTCGGTTGCTGTGGCAAACGCAGAGAAGTCTTACGCTGATTTGCAGCAGCAAGTGATGCAATCGCGGGCGATAGAGGCGATGATCTGGGGAATGCCTGCAGTGAATCTTGACCTTATGTACCAGGCTATGCTCAATGAGACGGCCTGCCGGGAAAACCAGATGTTGTATTGGTCGCGCCTCCTCGATTGGAAGAACCAAACGCTCACGCCCAATACCGACGTGGTCTATTTCACGCCTTACTTTGATACCCGAGAAGTTGGCCCCATTGTGTTGGAGGTACCACCGGCTGATGAGGGCGCCATTGTGGGTACGATCATGGATGCCTGGCAAATGCCACTGGAGGACGTTGGTGTGGCAGGTGCTGACCAGGGCAAGGGCGGGAAATACCTCATCCTGCCTCCGGGATATGATGGTAAAGTGCCTGCCGGATACATTGTGCTGCCTTCGCTTACCTACAGGGGTTATGCCCTTATTCGTTCTGTTTTAAAAAGTGGCAGCGAAGAAGACCTCGCCAAGGCAGTGGCATACGGTAAGCGCATGAAGATCTACCCGCTATCTCAAGCAAACGCTCCATCCCCCACGGTTTATGTGGATGCCGCGGGCGTGTTGTATGATGCCACGATCAAGTATGACATCCGGTTTTTCGAGACGCTGGATCGCATTGTACAGTATGAACCATGGCTGGAACGCGACCGGGCCATGATCGACAAGTTGCGTATGATCGGTATTGAAAAAGGCAAGCCATTTGCACCAGATGCCGCCCAAACCGAATTGCTCAATGAGGCAGCCGCGCAGGGTTTTACCTTCATTGACGGGATGTACAAGGAAGTGGTCAAGGGTGGTGCATTTGCAGAGGGCAGCAGGTGGTCATTTCCCCAGTCGATTGCCATGGTTTTCAAGGCATCGCAAGACCAATTCAAGGATCCGAACCTCTATCCTGTAGATGCGCGCGGCCTGTTGTTTTCCTTTATTTTCTTCACACCCAAGCGGATGGGAGAAGGCCAGTTTTACCTCATGGCCCTAGAGGATAAAGATGGCCAACTGTTGGATGGTAGTAAAAATTATAAGCTCACCGTTCCTGCCAATGCGCCTGTGCGTCAATATTGGTCGGCTACGCTTTACGATCTCCGTACGCATGCCCTCATTCGCGAAATGTCCCATGCAGGTCGCTCTTCCCAAAGCCCGGGATTGCAGGTGAATGCCGACGGCTCTGTGGATCTTTACTTCGGTCCCCAAGCCCCTGAGGGAAAAGAGTCCAACTGGACCCCGACAGATCCAAATGGGCAATTCGAGATATTGTTCCGATTCTATGGCCCCCTTCCATCCTTGTTTGATAAGACTTGGGTGCTGCCTGACATCGAGCCCGTGAAGTGAAATCTACCCTGTGAAGGAACGGAGCCCTGAGTCAAAAGTCCGCAAGACCAGGGCTCCGATTCCTGCGGGGCTTGCCTGTCGGTGAAGGCAGGGTTAAATTTTTGAATATTGGGATTTCAAATCCCGAAAAATGAGAGGGTGAAATTGCATCCCGACGCCTGTCGCGGATCCACCCAGCGGGGTCCCAAAAAAAAGACGGCGAAATTGCATCCCGAAGCCTGTCGCGGATCCTCCCAGCCCTTGGGATTTCTAATGCCGACAGGCCTTCATTCCCATCGTTTTTTATTCAGCCGAAATCTTCTTTATTTGATGATCGTTTTCCCCGATAGTCAATAAAGGAGCAAATCAAGCGATGGAAATCAATTTTGATTGGATCATTTTTGTGCATTTGGCAGCGGCAGTACTTGGGGTATTGTCGGCAGCGGTTATTTTTCGTTTTGCCGTAAAAAATAACCCTGCCTATCAGCCGCTGGCAATAGGGCAACTGAGTATATCCTTGGCTGTATTTGTTGGATTCTCCAATGTATCCCAATTGACGATCTATTGGCCATTCATGTACCGGATGGGAAACCTATTTGCATTGATCTTCATACCGATGCCTTACCTGCACATGGTCTTTTTCACAAAGCAGCGGCTTTGGAGGTGGTATGATAGCTTTCATTTGATTCCCCTTTTGGTGTATTTGGTAGACTTTTGGCATGTGTTTTCGATGTCTTCTGCGCAAAAGGCCGAATTGATCGTGCGTGAGGTGCAGGATTTGAACCTCTTGGGTATGTTTGCCCAGAGCAAGTACTTTGGGCCAGGTTTCCACCAGGAGTTTCGAACGATATTATTTAGTTTGTATTGGATTGCCACGGTATGGCTCTTTTGGAAATGGAACAAAAGCCGCTCGGAGTCAAATTCCGATGCGAAAGGCTGGAGGAATTGGATGGTGATATTTCTGGGATGTCAGGTTTTTTTGTGGTTTCCGTTTTACCTCAGCATGTTGGGTTTGGAAATAATGACTACTTACCATATCGTCAATTCGTTTTCGGTGGTATGGCTGATGGTGTCAAGTCTGTCGCTATTTTTCTTTCCGTCTTTGCTTTATGGAGGATTGCTCCAGAAATCCGCCCAAACGCACCGACAAGGAAGAGTTCATGTCAAGCAGGAGTCAAATCCGGAGGAGGAGAAAAAATTGGAAGAGTTCATTCAAATCATTGAATCGGAGATGGATGGGAAGAAGTTTTTCCTCGAAAGGGGCTACAGTATCAATGATTTTTCGAACGATATCCATATACCTGTGTATCAGATTTCAAAAAGCCTCAATACATTCCGAAGCATCAGTTTTATAGATTTTATCAATCTAAAAAGGATTCATCATTGTGTGGAAAACATTCAAAACGGGAAATGGTCGAACTATACGATAGAGGCCATTGCAAATGAGTGTGGCTTCAACAATCGCAATTCCTTTACCAATGCTTTCAAGAAGTTCATCGGAACCTCCCCATCCGAATACCGGGAAAACATCAAGCATTGACATTGTCCCGCCTGAAAATCACTCATGAATTGAATTTTTCTTGATTATTATTGGCCAAGACCCCAGCGAGTTCATTCGGATTTTTTCGCTAACAAATTAGGTTTCGCCACTTTTTAGGGAATGCGTGCTGATACATGTGGCCTTGCGGATTGCCCTGAGCTACTTTTGGTCCAACTCGGCAATCCTTGCGACCCCAGGAAAAGAGGGAATTCTTTAGGGTGGATTCAACTATTCCCGAGGGTAGTTGGAAATAACGCGGGGGCTTGAACTCTTGGAAAGAAGGATTAGATGCTTTAATGAGCAGTACTAGACTCCTTTTACAGCGTTGATCCGGCCAAGAAATTAATCGTTGCTTTGATGGAAGGGGAAACTATTCGAACGTCAATATTCTATTTTCAAAAAACTAATCAAAATTCTATGAGATCTAGGTCAAATTTCGCCATTAAGCTGTTTGCAGTTTTACTTCTGCTGGTCACTGCCTGTAATCGGCAACAGTCAGAAACAGAAATAAATGAAGCAGATGCCCAAGAACTGACCATTGAAAAGAGTGGAACCTTCATGGGCAAACCTTATGAATTGGTTGAATTTCCCAATGGCGCATGGGCTAACAAAACCCTACAGACTGACTACAAAATGTTCAAAGTCCCATTATCGTCCAATTTCATCAAAAAGGAAGTTGCAAAAATTGCCGATGGCATCTACACCATCAACGGCTTGTTTGCATCGTACATACCCGTGATCGAAACAAAAAATGGGGTAATCATCTACGATAGTGGTACCAGCCCGGAAATAGGACGGCAGATCCTTAAGATGCTGGAAACAGTAACCGAGAAGCCGGTGATTGCGGTGATCTACAGCCACTCACACTACATTTTTGGAAGTTCCGCAATCAAGGAAAAATACCCAAATGCCCAATTCATTGCCAACCCGAGATTGGCATCAAACCTGGCTTCCGGCCAAGGGGCAGGAAGCGTGTTTCCTGAGATTGGACCCCTCTTGAACAGTGGTTTGGTACAGCAGTTTCATATGATGCTACCACGAGAGGGCAAGGATGCGCCCTTTGGTGGATTCATCTCTTTTCCTGACTTCAGCGGATTCGTAAGGCCGACCACTGAGGTGACCGAAGGGCAGGTGCTCAATATTGATGGGGTAGATTTGCAGTTCTTCACCAATTTCAATGTGGACTCTGACGATCAATTGCTGGTATGGATTCCAAGTAAGAAAATAGTATTGAATAATGCATTCTGGGGATTTATGCCCAACATGTATTCTTTGCGGGGTTCCAACTTCAGAGATCCGGAAAACATCACGCAGGCATTATTTAAAATCAGGGACCTGGGTACTGAAATAATGCTGAGTACACACGGCACACCTATAGTGGGCAAGCAGGCGGTCAAGGAAACCGTGGAGACCTATGCTGATTTTTACAATTTTGTGAAGGACCAGACTTTGAGGGCCATGCTGTTGGGTAGGGCCCCGCAGGACCTGGGCAAGTTTTTGAAATTGCCACAGCATTTTCGCGATGCGGAGTACTTGTGTGAAACCTATGGTCCGCTCGAGACATTTGCCGAACCTATCTATCATCACGGCCGAGGATGGTTTGACAACGATGCTGCCAATATTTTCAAACTTACAAGGGAAGATGAGGCAAGAAACCTGATCAAAGCAATGGGAGGTCCTGACCGGGTGGTGCAGCTGAGCGATCAGGCCATCAAAGAGGGTGACCAAATGTGGGCGCTGAAGCTGATCAACTATCTGTATGTAACCGAACCCACCAACCAAACTTACCGCACCAAAAAAGCGCAATTGCTTTACCAATTAGGAATGGTGCTCGAATCGCAAAATGCACGGAGTTGGTGCATCACACAGGCCTATGCGCTTACCAATAAATTGGCTTTGCCGCGGTTGGTATTGCCTGATGAGATCGTGAATAATATGAATCCAACAACGCTGCTCACGCAGTACAAGGTAAGGATTGACCCTGAAAAGGCCGGTACCACGAATTACCTGTTGGCTTTTGCCGTAGGCGATGGCAAAAAAGTCGGACTTCATTGCCGCTTTGGCGTGGTTGAGTTTATTGATGATGTAGAAAAATACGGTCAAGCGCCCAATGCCACCCTTACCATGTCGCAAACCTCCTTGGTTGATCTTTTCATGAACAGAAAACCTGTTGGCCAAATTTTGTCAGAACAAGGCAACGCAGTTAAGGGAGACAGGAAGGAAGTGGAAAATTTCCTGTCGTATTTCGATGAAATATTTAGCCCCCAAGTGAATCAGGCTATACCCGTAGTGAAGAAATAGCCTATGAGGAGAGAAATGCCTGGCACATGGTTTTCAAATATGAATTCATTGTCACGCGATTGTTTCTTTTGCCTACTGATTGGCAACCATCTTCGCTAGCGCGTAGGTGCCCTTATTTAAAATGCTTCTTCCATGTCGAAAGGCTGTAATGTCGCATTCGAGAGCTTTCTAGGCCATTTCAAATGCTGAGATTGTCCAATATTTTACTTCGATGAAAGGCCGACGTATTTGTCGGTCTTTTTTTTTCTACAAAGGTGATGCGGTGGTTGTAGTGCTTGGGTGGTTTACCTATCGGGTTGGTTTTGTCGGAACATTCAAAGCAAATCGATGCCGTGGGAAATCCAAAACCTGATAAATATTGTATTTTTGGGCGTTTACAAATTTTGCGTGATGCGGGGACTATTTAGCCTTCTGTTGTTTTTGATTTCTTTTTCGGCTTATTCCCAAAGAGAAGTATTGGATGACAATGAAAACTGGTGGGGGATACTTACCTCAGGTCAGATTGCGCCCAATTATGCCTTGTGGATGGACAGCCATTTTGTGAATGAAACGTTTTGGATCATTCGTTCGGGACTTACCTATCAGACGGATAATGGGCAATGGGCCTTGACTGCTGGCTACGCTTACTTGAGGCTCGGGGCGCCATTTTCCGAGGGAAAACTGGTGAGGCCGGAGCATCGCCCTTGGGGACAGGTCGTGTACCGGGTTCCGGGGAAAGGCCCTTTCACGGCTAGCTTTAGATTTAGGTACGATGCCCGTTTCCGGGCAAATCTCGGTCCTACGGGTGTAGAAGATGGCTATATGTTCAATAGTCGTTTCCGTTTCAACAATTCCCTTCGGTACAATTTCCGGGATGCGCTGAGTCCCCATTTCAATTTCGCGACCTCCCTACTCAACGAGAGCTTGATTACGACGGGACCGGCACCCGTTACCAATGCTTTTGAGCACCGGATATTTTTTCTCCTGAATTTTCAAAAAAACAGCATTACGCTTTCTCCCGGATACCAGGTGAGGTTCTTGGATTTTCAGCCTGACTTCCTGCGGTTCAGACATGGATTCATTTTTTGGCTGACTTACAACTACCGCTTCAAGGACTTCAAAAGGAAGAATTTTGATGTGCTTCCCACCGACAAAATGTAAAAAAAAAAAAAAGGGGCCAACTTTGATGTTGCCCCTTAAAGTCACTTGATTTGATACTCTATTTTTGTGCTTGGATCACGCCTTCTTTGAGCATCCTTTCCAAAACCACCTCGGCAAATTCTCTTGAAAATTTCTCCATGGAAGAAGGATTCAAGGTTTTGGACTGACCGGTCCACACAAGAAGCTCGGAGCTTACATCGTAGATATTGATTTCGACGAAATACTTTCTGTCATTGACGATATGGCCGGGAGTCATCATCATGCCGTGGTGCATGCCCCAAAAGCCACCAAAACCTCCGGCGCCTCCCATTCCCCATCCTGGGCCCCACATCATCGGACCGCCCATCATGGCGCCTGGGATGTAGCGTTGCTCGTTTTGTACGTCGATGAGCGTCATGGTCATGATGGCGTCATTGCCGCGCTGATAGATGATATTCATCATGGCGTTTTTGTCCAAATCCGTGCTCATCCAGAAGTTAGGCTGTATCGTCGAACTGCTGGTAGTCGAATTGATGCCGAGGTTTCCAAGTGTTTTTTGCACATCATTTTCAAAACTCTGTCTCTTGGCCATGTCGCCAATCACTGCCGCTACGTAAAGGTTTTTGTATCCACCTGGATTTTTGGACGGGCTGGTCCATGATCTGGTGATCTTGGTAGCGGGAGAGCATGACACAACTGCCAGAAATATCATGAAAGCGTAAACGATATTCTTTTTCATCATTGTAGTTTGATTAATTTTTCTTGGTTTGTTTATTTTTTGTTCAGTCTATACTTATCTGCCAAATCCCCAGTGATTCGATTCCCGTCCATGTCGAGGTGAAACAGTACGTTTTCTCCTACGAAATATTGGTTCGGGGCGGGTTCGCTATCCAGGGTAATCGTGTTTCCTTCGTCATTCCAGGAGAAGGTGCCCTGAGTTTCGATGACTTCGCTATTTTCCTTTCCCAGATAGGTGACCTTTTTTACATAAGAGTTGCCTACACCCAACTCAATCACCGTTTGGATTCCTTCACAATCCGCACACGGGAGGACGCCCTCATAGATTCCCATAAAGTCCAAAGAAGTCACCGCGTTGTGTTCATCTCCTTCAAACATTTCATCGGAAACGACAATTTCTTCTGTTTGCTGTTTTGTTTGGCAGGCGACAATCATCCCTCCGTAGGCTGCCAAAATCACCATGATTACGGTGTTTAATCTCATTTTTTGCATCAGCTAAAATCCGGTTCAATATACAACCAATTTGCTATTTTCATCCTCGTAGATTACGTTATTCGCCACAATTCAATGAAAAAGATCAGATTCTATCTGTTTTGTTTGCTTCGCGATTTGGTTAACTTTCGCGCTTGAAATTTTTGGTAAAGTTGAAATAAAATGAAAAAGAAAGTACTAGCGGATAAGGTCCAAGCCGACGCGACTAACGGCAATGGCAACGGCAACGGACACTCACCGTATTTGGAGGATTCAAGGACAGGCTTGGGTGTGGATACGCTTAAAAGAGCGATCAGAAATAACCTGTTTTATGTGCAAGGCAAGTTCCCCGAGATCGCAACAAGAAACGATTATTATATGGCCATCGCATATGCTGTCAGGGACAGGCTTTTACAGCGATGGGTGGCTTCTGTCAAACAATATATTCAGGAGAAACACAGGGTAGTTGCCTATTTGTCCGCGGAATACCTGCTTGGGCCACATTTGGCCAATAATCTGATCAATCTAGGGATATACAAGGAGACGGAACAGGCCTGTAAGGAACTTGGACTGGATTTGGATTGGCTGATCGAAAAGGAGGTTGAACCGGGTTTGGGTAATGGCGGTTTGGGTCGTTTAGCTGCCTGCTACATGGACTCCTTGGCCACCCTGGAAGTTCCGGCGATCGGGTACGGAATCAGGTACCAGTTTGGGATTTTTGAACAGGACATCAGAGACGGCTGGCAGGTAGAAGACACCGATAACTGGCTGCGCCGCGGTAACCCTTGGGAAATCGCCCGCAGGGAGTTGAGCTATGACATCAAGTTTGGAGGTTATGTGCAGACCTATTTGGACCGAGCAGGAAAGCTTTGCTTCAACTGGATTCCCGAGTTGGTGGTGAAGGGTGTGGCTTACGACACACCAATTTTGGGTTACAAAGTAAACACGGCCAATACCCTAAGGCTTTGGAAATCAGAGGCTCCACACTCCTTTGATTTTCAGTCATTTAACGCAGGTGACTACAACAGTGCGGTGAACTCGAAGATTATTTGCGAAAACATCTCCAAGGTCCTTTATCCCAATGATGAGCAAATAGAAGGTAAAAGGCTTAGGCTGCAGCAGCAGTATTTCTTTGTGTCCTGTTCGCTTCAGGATATGATTGGAATCCACTTGCGTCAAGGTGAGAAAATCCATGATTTCCACAAAAAGTTTGTGGTGCAGCTCAACGATACCCACCCAGCGATCGGCGTTGCGGAATTGATGCGTCTGCTGATGGATGTCCATCAGTTGGAATGGGAAGAGGCTTGGGATATCACTTCCAAGACATTTGCATACACCAACCATACACTGCTGCCCGAGGCCTTGGAGACTTGGGATTTGCAGCTATTCGGATCAGTCCTGCCACGGCACCTGCAATTGATCTATGAAATCAACCGTAGGTTTGTTGACTACGCAACCATTAAGTTATATGGCAACCACCAGAAGATTTCCAGCCTATCGTTGATCGGCGAAGGTCCTAGGAAATATATCAAAATGGCCAATTTGGCTTGTTTGGGAAGTTTTGCGATCAATGGGGTGGCAGCCCTGCACTCTGAACTGCTGAAGAAAACGGTACTGAAGGATTGGTATGAACTGATGCCTCACAAGTTCCAGAATAAGACAAATGGGGTAACCCCGCGTCGCTGGATGGTGCTGGCAAATCCGGAATTGACCAATCTGATCAGCAGCAGAATCGGAGAGGGCTGGATCAAAAATCTCCACGAGTTGAAGGGATTGGAGCCCTTTGCGGACGATCCGGAATTCAGAAAGGAATGGATGCAGGTGAAGTTCAACAAGAAGAAAGCCTTGGCCAAACGTATCAAAAAAAGGCTCGGTTTGGACGTGGATCCCAATTCCATGTTTGACATCTTGGTGAAGCGTATCCATGAGTACAAGCGTCAGCATCTAAAGGTGCTGCACATCATCACGCTTTACAATCAAATCAAAAAGAATCCAAATATGGACGTCGTTCCAAGGACGTTCATTTTTGCTGGAAAGGCTGCGCCCGGGTATAGAAAAGCAAAGCTGATGATCAAGTTGATCAACTCGGTTGGTGAAATCGTCAACAATGATCCTGATATCAATGGTCGCATCAAGGTGGTCTTCTATCCCAACTACAATGTGACAAACGCCCAAAAAATATATCCTGCTGCTGACGTTTCGGAGCAGATTTCGACAGCCGGAAAGGAGGCTTCCGGGACAGGAAACATGAAATTGTCCCTAAATGGAGCCTTGACAGTAGGCACGTTAGATGGTGCAAATGTGGAAATCAGGGAATGTGTGGGCGAAGAAAACTTCTTCCTGTTCGGATTGACTGCGGACGAAGTTGCCAAAGTAAAATCCGAAGGCTACAAGCCCTGGGATTACTACAGCGAAAATCCGAATCTCAAAGAGGTCATCGACCAAATCAACTCGGGATATTTCTCGCATCTGGACAGCAAGGTGTTCAAGGAATTGACGGATTCCTTGTTGTATGACGACCAATACTTACTGTTTGCAGATTATCAATCCTATATCGATACGCAGGCCAAAGTCGAGGAGGCGTTCAAGGACCAAGACAAATGGGCCAGGATGTCGATTCTCAATACCGCGAGAATGGGCAAATTCTCTTCTGACCGCAGTATTCGCGAATACTGTGATGAAATCTGGAAAGTGGAATCTGTCCCTGTCACATTGGACTAAACATAAAAAAATCCCGGTTTTTACAGCCGGGATTTTTTTTGACTTTTAAGATGCCGGATTGGTGATGCCAATAATTGGCGTTTCCGCCAGAAATTGGATCAGCGTATTTCGAACCTGCGTTTTACCAACTCCATATAGGGCAGGTGGAAATGGTGCATGAAGATTTTTTCGGGATCATCAGGATATTTTTCCAAATATGCCGCATCGGCCGTAAGGGAGATTGTGTTTCCTGCACGCGCGTAGTCCATTGTGCCGGCAAAGGTAGGTTTTTCAAACTCGGGTAGGTATTTCTGGATAATTCCCGTCGCCTTTTCGCCAAGGTATTTTTCGAAATTCCGACTTGCGTGACGGGTTGGCTTGTCCAGTTTGTTGTAGACGTGCTTGAAGAGTAGCCGCTGGGAAAATTTCTGCTTTTTCAATATTTGATCAACATCCGAAAAAGGGTTCACCTTGTTGAAATCGGCAATCGTTTGGATGGAAAACGGAGTTTGCGGTACCCAATCAGATGCGTTGATGACATTGTATGCCCATCCGTCTTGGGTCAGGTTTTCATAATCCATGGCGAAAAATAGATTTCCGGGCTTCGGGGCGGCACTACAATAAGTCTTGATTATCCAGTCTGAAGGGATTTTTCCATTGGCACGGTTGGTGAGTAAATAAGCTGTCAATAAGTAGGCAATACCACCGCCCTGACTGTGGCCCATGATGAGTAGGTCTTTGGTGCCCGCTTGGTATAAGGAATCCATTTTCGGTCCAAGGTCCCTTGCGATAAAGGCCGTTGCCAAAAGCCAACCTGTGTGCACCGCCGCCCTTGTATTTTCGGCCAATTGATAATCAAACTTAAAATCACTGGCAATTTGGAGCTGACCTTTGGCGGGGACCATCCCTGAATAAAAGTTTTCAAGCCAAGACGAGGGGTCGCCCGCGGTCCCACGAATGCTGACCAAGGCGGTGTTTGAGTCTTTGTCAAACCACAGTTGCCATTTGTTTTTCAAACCCATCTCGGGGGAATCGTATATTTTCTCGAAGAATTCAGGCTCAGGAATTTTGCTCAGGTAGAGGCTATCCTGGGCAAACTTGGCCGATACCTTCATCAGCTCAAGGTATTCTTTTGGACTGAATCCCGGTTTTAGACCCTGTGCCCGCAGGCCATTGACTGAGTAAAATGCCAAAAACAGCAATAAGGAGATCCTTCTCCAATTCCAACAAGGTGTATTTCTCATCCAAAAAATGTCTTGAGTTTAGGATAACCGATTTTTCAATTCTTCTAAACCTTCTTTGATGTCCTGGCCTTTGTTCTTGATTTTTTTGAGCCCAAGCGACAAGACGATGTTGAATAGACCGAGGGAAAAGAAAGCCATGGCTGTGAAAATCACGATCGTCAATCCGCCCAAGGTGGGATTGAAAATGATCATTACCGCCAAAAGTATGGAAATCGCCCCTGAAAAAAGTAACCATCCCCATCGGCTGTCACCATATCGCTTCATGTCAAAGGCAAACCCGAAAGTCGCGAATCCTTTGAACATAAAGTAAAAAGCGACCAAGTAGGGGAGGACAGCCATTGTCAAAGGTGGGTGAAAGAATAATATTGCGCCAACGACAAAATCGAAGATCGCACCTGCAAGGTGCCAGCCCCAATCCTCGATGTCAGCCCTATTGCTGATCGCAAAAATCAAATTGAAAATGCCGGAGACAAACATGAATGCCGCAAAGAAGATCGCCAAGGCCACAAAGCTGGCAACGGGCGTAGTGATCGTCCATATGCCCGCGATGATGAACATGATTCCAATAATCAATGGCATCCACCAATATTTTACCGCATTTGTAGTTTTTTGGAGAATTGATTTCATAAAAGATTGGTTAAGGATAAATTTTTGAAGTAAGCTTTTGAAAAATACAAAATTTTGTAACGTCCGAATGTTATGGTTTGTTGAATTTTAAAAAATCCCATTAGAAATGAATTTCCCGAAGGGATAGATGCCTCGGTAGAGTTTGGCCTTCAGCGTTTTACTCTTCTTTTCGATACAAAGTCTTTCGCTCCAAAAAATCGGTCAGCATTTTTTCCACTTGCTCCCAATTCATGTCCAGGAATTGATGGTCGATGTTAAGGAGGTTG
The DNA here is from genome assembly GCF_021491425.1 of Mariniradius sediminis. Classification (NCBI taxonomy): domain Bacteria; kingdom Pseudomonadati; phylum Bacteroidota; class Cytophagia; order Cytophagales; family Cyclobacteriaceae; genus Mariniradius; species Mariniradius sediminis. Next base: position 17,598 of record NZ_JAKEVZ010000017.1, read on the forward strand.
AACTCAATGATCAGGTCGTCAAGGTCTTTGTCGGATAGCTGATACTCGTATTTTAGCGCTTGCATGACTGAGTCCGATTGGATGAGGTCCAGATAGTCCTTTTGCCGGGCCAAGAAGGCGAGTTTTTTTGCGTAGGCACGCTTTTGTCGCTCACTTTTCATGAAATAGGAAATCGGGCCATCTAGTGTCAATCCCGGTTGAAGGCTTTGGTTGTTGCTGGTTCCTGCATACACCTTACCAGGCCCAGTTGGTCTATCGCTGAGGGCACGCATTGTTGAAAGATTTCCGGCACGAAAAGGAATTACTATTTCTTCCGCATAAAGGTCGAATCTTGGTAAGGTTCTTCCGTCCAGAAACACTTCCACAAGTATATGTTTCTCGGAACCAACGACATGGGCCTTGGGGATAAAGTAGTACCTCAAGAAAACGAGAGAATCACCCTCTTGTGCGCGCACCCGAAAATATCCCCGTTCGTTGGTGACGCTGCTATCACCGCTTTGAAGGTTGACAACCAATACTTTATCCAAAAAATTGCGATCAAGGCCATCAAGGACATTCCCGGTCACCACTTGGGACATCGCGCTAAGCGGTCCAAAGACAAGGAAAATGCACAAAATGAAAGCTCTATTCACTCCGTAAAATTAACGCAAGGCGTTCCTGATTAAAAATCCAACTGGTTAAAAGATATTAATGACTATCCCAATAGAGAATCATGGATCTGGCCCATTTATTGCCCGGAGACGGACTAAGTGTCTGTCGTTTGATACCCATTTTTTTTAGGATTGATGCCGCGAGACGTTTTCTTTCCAATTACACTATCTTCGAGAACAATTTGCGATAAAATGGAAAAGAGAAAACTAACACGCTATGCGCCCACACCAAGTGGATTTTTGCACCTTGGAAATATCTACTCATTCATTCTCACCTTCCACCTTGCAAAACAACGCGGAGCCAAAATCCTCCTCAGGATCGATGATTTAGACCAAGACCGCATCAAACCCGCTTACATCCAGGATATTTTTGATTGTCTTGAATTTATGGAACTGCCATTTGACCTGGGGCCAAGATCACCAAAGGAATACGAATCCGAATTTTCCCAGCGCCATCGTATGGCCATGTATGGAAGTGCATTGCAGGTTTTAAGGGAAAAAGGAAGGTTGTTTGCCTGCGAATGCAGTCGCTCAAAGGTAGACCGCATGCATCCCTTGGGCTATTATACCGGTCTTTGCTGGGATAAAAAGCTCCCTTTCGAGGCAAAGGATAACTCTTGGCGATTTCGGGCCGACATGCATCAGGAGGTGTTTTTTCAAGAACTCGCAAAAGGACAGGTTTCGGGAAAGCTTCCTGGTATTTTGGCGGATTTCATCGTAAGGCGAAAAGATGGATTGCCAGCTTACCAATTGACTTCTGTGGTGGATGACATACATTTTGGAGTGGACTTGGTGGTGAGAGGTAAAGACCTGTGGGGTTCGACGATTGCGCAAGTTTTGTTGTCCAAGTCGCTGGACAAGAATGACTTTTCGAATACTTTATTTCACCATCATGCCCTATTGAAAGGACCTGGAGATCAAAAACTTTCCAAATCTGCAGGAGCAACTTCCATTCATCATCTGAGGAAAGAGGGTAAGACGAGGAAAGAGATATTCGGGTTGATTGGAAAAATGATCGGTCTGGAATATGTGGCCAATTTGGAGGATTTTGCTGAATTGGTGCCCGATAATGGGCCATCTGTAAAGAGCCAAAATGACAAGAGGAGAGGAAAATGATTCATTGTTTTGTAGCTTCCAATCGTGGCGGTTTCGCCCAATTTTCTTCAAAGCCCTTCAATATGATGAATCCAGGTAACACAAAACACCAAATTATCTGTTAAGCCTTCCAAACCGAAATTGAAAAGTAAAAAATCGTCACTTATTGAAATAACGGACAAAATTCTATATATTAGAGGACAATTTTCCGATTAAAGATATGGCAAGACGCATTTCAAAAGTAAGCGAACCGGCGATGGCCGTCTACCACAAAGCCAAGCTTTCCCCAAATGATGTATTGGGAGTAGAAGAGGGGCTACTCGATGAGCCACTTATGCGAATTGAGACATTCCGCAATGGCCTGTCCAAGGCTTCATTTGAACGCCTCAAAGAGTTATCAGGCCTCGACAACACCCTGCTTGCCAATGCCCTTTCCGTCTCCTCTAAGACACTTCAGCGTAAGGATGTGTTTGATACTGCGCAGTCCGAGCGAATGTATGAATTGGCAGAACTGTACGCCTTAGGTACCAATTATTTTGGCAGAGAAGGATTCCAACGGTGGATGGTTCGCCCACTCTTCTCGATCGGGAATCGTATTCCGATTGAGTTGATCGATGTTTCTGAGGGCTTGGAGATACTTAAGACAGAGATCATGCGACTACAGCATGGGATAGCCGTCTAAGACCGATATGCGGATTTTTAGAATTGCCTTGACGGAGTATTGTGATACAAGCGGGGAAGGAGCGAGGGTATATGGCGGTAGATGGAATTTACGGGGACTTCCTGCGCTGTACGGAAGCGGCTCTGTTGCTTCCTGTTTGCTTGAGCGGCTTACGATTGATTCTGAGTTGTTTTCTTCAGAGCGGTATGTTTTTTATTCTGTGATGGAATTCACCGTTCCAGACCAATTGGTGGTAGTGCCACCGATTTCGGAGCTCCCACTAGATTGGGACGCGATTCCTCCCCAAAGAGCCTCGCAAGAGTTTGGCACACGCATGCTTTCGTCTGGGATGCTTTGTTTTGGGGTTCCTTCGGTCGTGGATCCTACTTCCATGAATTACGTCATAAATCCACTTTCCAAAGACTTTCCGCTTTTGACCTATCGTGTTTTTCCATTGGAATTGGACAAGCGGATACTGAGATAAGGTTGTCAAAATATTTAGGTCTGGAATTAAAAAAAAGGTAGCGAGTTATGCTCGCCACCTTTGTTGAATCTTACCTTGTTCAGAGCCTTTTTTCGATCAATAGAGTACTCTAAATCTGATTGTGCCAGGGATTGCCTTCATGACATCAATTACTTCAGGGGAGTAAGCCTTGTCGATATCCGTGATGACATAGCCTATCTTCTCGTTGGTTTTCAAATATTGCCCTACGATATTGATGTTGTAATTTGCAAGGCATTGATTGATTTTGGCCAATACCCCAGGCTCGTTATGGTGCACATGTATCAACCGATGGGCATCCCTCAAGAACGGCAATTGGATGTTGGGGAAGTTGACGGAATTGTAGGTGTTTCCGGTATTTATGTACTCCATGATTTTTCCAGGAACAAACCTTGCGATGTTTTGCTGTGCCTCCAATGTTGATCCGCCGATATGCGGTGTCAAGATTGTATTTCTCATTCCAATCAATTCAGACACAAATGGTTCGTCGTTGTTTTTTGGTTCATGCGGGAAAACATCCACAGCTGTTCCTGCAATCTGTCCTGATTCCAGGGCATCTTTCAAAGCCTTGATGTCGACAATATGACCGCGGCTTAGGTTAACCAAATAGGATCCCTTTTTCATGAGGGCCATTTTTTCCGCATCGATGAGGTTTTTGTTGTCCTTGCGGCCATCCACGTGCAGGGAAACGACATCACAGGTTCTGAGGAGTTCTTCCAATGAATCCAATTTTGTTGCGTTTCCGAGTGCCAATTTTTCGATCACATCGTAATAATACACATCCATCCCCATGTTTTCGGCAAGGACAGATAGCTGGGCGCCGATGTTTCCGTAGCCTACGATACCCAGCTTTTTGCCTCTGATCTCGAAGCTCCCGGAGGCTGACTTGTCCCATTTGCCTTGGTGCATTCCAAGACTCTTGTCCTGGAAATTTCTCATCAGGAAAATGATCTCCGCAATCGCCATTTCCACCACGGAGCGTGTGTTGCTGAAAGGCGCGTTGAAGACCGCGATGCCTTTCTCAGTACAGGTTTCAAGGTCAATTTGGTTAGTGCCAATACAAAACGCCCCAATCGAAATCAATCTGTTGGCATTTTCCAGGACCTTTTTGGTGACGTTGGTTTTGGACCGAATGCCAAGGATACTGACATTCTTGATTTTTTCGGCCAACTCGTCCTCATTGAGTGCGGAGCTGATGACTTCGACATTGTATCCTTCGTGTTTCATCAACTCCACTCCGATCGGGTGGACATTTTCGAGCAAAAGGACGTTGATACGGCTTTTTGGGTAAGAGAATTTCTTATTCATTTTGTTGATATATAGAATTTCATCGAGGCTGGGTGCCACATGGTCGGCCTTTGAAGTCACTTTTGGTCTGGCAACATTCTCGGTAAAGGCGTAAAATTTGTTTGCCATACCGAAGGCTTTTATCTCATAGTCAGTGTACCCGTCTCCGATAACATAAACATCGCCTCCGAGATTCAACCTTTTGATGGTTTCGGGCTTGCCACCGTTTTTCGAAAGAATATTTTCGCGGTCAAAATCCTTGATTTTTCCTGATTCGTCGTAGATAAATTCATTGGCAAATACATTTTCCGGACGAATGCCATAGTCGCTCACAATCGGTACAATAAAATCCCTGAAGCCATTGGAAATGATGATGATGTCTTCGGCATTTTCTTCCAAAAACTCCTTGTTGCGCTGAAAAGATTTGGAGACTTTCTGCTTGAGGGCCGTAATCAGTTCCTCTATCTGTGGCTTGCTGGCCTGCAGGATTGCCAGCCTTCTTTCGAGACTCTCGCGGAAATTGAGGCTTCCATCCATCCCCAAGTCGGTGATGTGCTTGATGGCTTGGAGCTTTTCGGACTTTTCGGGATCATCCTTGAGACTGATTTCTCCAAGTACATCCAAGGCCTCTACCTGCGTAAAAGTACTGTCAAAGTCAATGATAAATTTTTTGCTGCTGGGCATTTCCGTAATAATATTTTTAGAATGCAAGGCCAAAATTAGAATATTATCAAAAAAAACCGCCTTTTGTTAATATAAATACTTTTGGATAGTTTCTGTCAATTCTCTGAAATCGATTGAGAACCAATTTTTGCATGAATTCAAATCAGCGGCAAGCCTTCCAGTTCCTCATGCATCTGGATCAATTCCAAGTTATCGTCGAATTCGGCAGTCAAAACGAATTTCTTGCCTTTCAAGATCATTTCGTAGATGTGCCAGTCTGTTTTCGGTGTTGGCACCTTCAAAAGATCGTTGAAATGGACCCACTCCAGTATCCCTTCACTGCATATTGGGGGGCTTATTTTCGCGATTTCGGCAAGGTATACATAGTTGATCCAATTGTAGGACAGGGGCGAAGTTTCCGTCAATATCCCACAAAATTGCATACGATCGAGCTTGATTCCTGCTTCTTCCCAAGTCTCCCGAAGGGCACTTTGGAGTGGGCTTTCGTACGGATCCAACTTTCCTCCCAAAGGTGTATACATGTCTTTGTTGGGTTCTTTGAACCGCTTAAGCAGCAAAAAGCTGTCTTCATTTTTCAATATGCAAAGGGTTGCCGCTTTTTTCAGCCCAGTTGGAAATTGGTTCATGTGTTCAGTAAATGTTGAAATCTTTCTACAAATAAGCCCACGTGATAACCATCCAACAGCGCATGGTGCACGTGGATCGATACAGGCATAGTCCATATGCCGTTGGCTTCGGTAATTTTTCCGAAACTGATTTTTGGGCAGGAATCTGGAAAGGAGAAGCTCCTTGCATGAGAAACGGAACTGAATTCTAGCCAAGGTATTGCCGAAAAATGGATCACATTCTCGCCTGATATGGCTGGTTGGAGGCCTGTCCCATTTTTCACCGTTTCAATTTCAACCTTTGCTTTTTCGGCAAATTCATAAAAATCCTCATCATAATTGAGATAGGAGAATCCAAAGGTATTGTCGGGTCGATTGATTGTTGGGGAAGCATGAACCCTTTCGTAAAGCCTGACTTCAGCGCCATTGATTCTCATTCTGAAATTTTCGATCTCATTTGCCGCTGTGAGTGCTGCATGCAGATAGAGAAGAAAAAGGGAATCGCCATTTTCCTTCGATTTTTTATAACAATGGGTCATATCAACCCTTACAGTGACGCCAAAAAACGGTTCGTCAAATTCTCGGAAAAACAAAAAGTGGTCTTTACGGGACCACTTTTCAATTTCTATGACTTCAAACATGCAGCGATACTTACTTTATTGATTTAATCAAGCGTTCGTTGAGACCTACATAATCCGGGTTTTTGGCTTCTTTGGCCATTTCCATGGATTTAGTGGCACTTTCGATCGCTTCTTTCTTCTTTCCAAGCGCAAGTTCAATTTTTGCCTTGAGGTGCATCGTCCAGTATTTTGGATCGCTTTCTACGGACTTTACAATCCATTCGTAGGCTTGATTCATGTCCTTGTTATTCGTGAAATAGTAATTGGCAGCTTGGTAATACAATCCAGGGTTCTGTGGATCTTTGTCGATTACCATTTCCTTGATCTGTTTCATCACGATGGTGTCCACCTCAGTTTCGATCCTGAATTTCACACGCACATTTTCCCATTTGATGGCGATGGATGCACCTGTGTCTGTCATGTCCACGAAGTTGATTTCCATTGTTTCATATTTCTGGCCTGTTTTACCAGGTTTCACCGTAAACCTCAACGCATCTTCGTCTTGGTTGTAGCCTACTGCCCCCCATAACTTGGTGTTTTTGGAGAAGATAATCGTCCAATCTGATTTGCCAGGAATCGAGTAGAGTGCATAAGATCCTACAGGCAGATTATTTCCTTCGATTATTACAGGGGTGCTGAAAGTAATCACTGTCGCGGCATTTGCGCCAGTTCTCCAGACCTCCCCGTATGTAACTAATTCCCCGAATATTTTTCTGCCCTTGGTGCTGGGGCGGCTATAGTCAATGGTAACATCAGTAAGTCCAATTTTTTGGCTGATCTTAGCGGTTGGGCTTGCTTGGGGCATTTGGATTTGTTGGGCGAGACCAAGGGAATATATTCCGGCTATCAAAACGAAGGACAATAAAATAGATTTGCTTTTCATTTTTTTGTATGTAATTTAGTTGGAGTAGAAAATGAACGGCTAAAAATAACAATTAATTCCGATCATTGCTGGGGGTTTTTGAGATTGAGGTCTAAACAAGCATTGAAAGGCATGCGCATCGTTTTTGCCGTTCAAAAAAATGTTTTTAATAGTTCAAACCAAACAAAGGATTTTAGCGAATCCAATCAAATTATCGACAAATGGGCTTTGCCATAATATCACCGGGACGAGATGTCACTAAATGGAGGGAAAGCTTAATGAGGCATATGCCAAATTTGGATATACAGGTGTATCCCGAAATTTCTGCTCCTGAAAGGGTGGAGGCGGTACTTCTTTGGCAGCATCCAAAGGGAATATTGAGGGAGTTTCCAAATTTGAAGTTGATTTGTTCGATGGGCGCCGGTGTGGACCATATTCTTTCGGACAAAGACATAGACCCTTCCCTTCCGATCAGCAGGGTAGTGGACAAGGGGCTTACCAACCCAATGACCAACTATGTCCTGATGGGGATATTGGCATATCAACGGCAGCTGTCCCGCTATCAGAATAACCAAAAAACAAAGACTTGGGATATGAGCAATCCCGAATTGGATATCACCGTCGGTGTACTCGGAGTGGGTGCTTTGGGCGGAGATGTAGTCAAAAAGTTACAGGTTTTGGAGGTTCCGGTATTGGGGTATGGCAACTCACCGAAGAATGTTTCTTCCTATCCATATTACTATGGAACACAGCTACAGGATTTTCTGGATAAAGTCAACGTGATAGTTTGTATGCTTCCATTGACCGATAAGACAACTGGTTTCCTTAATATTGATTTCTTCAGAAGTTGTAGAAAAGGCACCTATCTCATCAATGTGGCGAGGGGAAGCCACTTGGTAGAAGAGGATCTTTTGACTGCAATTAGCGAGGGATGTATCTCGGGGGCCATGCTGGATGTGTTCCGGCAAGAACCCTTACCCAAAGAGCACCCATTTTGGGAGACTCCCGAAATTACCGTAACTCCCCATATCGCCAGTGTGACCAATCCTGACGCAGCTGTGCCTCAGATTTTAGAGAATTATAATCGTATCAAATCCAATAAACCACTTCTAAACACCATCGACAGAAATTTAGGCTATTGAAAAAAAGAAGATAAACCCATGACTCAAAATTTTGTAATTGTTTGTCCAACTGATTTTTCGGAATGTTCGCTAAATGCGATCGAATATGCGGCAAAGCTTGGAGAACTATATGCTGCTGATTTGTACCTATTCCATGTTCCGGACCATGATGACTATCAAAAACTCGCCTCACGAGACCACCATACTGGTGATCAGTATTCCTTTATCCAAAGAAAATTGGAGAATCTGAGAGCGGTCGTTGAAAAGGAAAGTATTCCAAATGGTTTGAAATCCTGCCATGCCAGCTTCAAAGAGGGGAAAACCGTACAGACGATCTTGGAGTTCAGCGAGGAGATCAAAGCCAACTTGATCGTAATCGGCACAGAAGGAGTCAATGATTTCAAACTGAATTTTATCGGAACAAGGTCAAGCAAAATCGTGGAGAGGTCTGAGATCGACGTTTTGGTGGTCCCAAGACGGGTGTTTTTCAAGCCGCCAAAGAAATTTGTCTATGCCACGGATTACCTGGAAGAGGATAAAATCGCGATCCAAAAGGTAGTCGAATTGGCAAAGTTTTGGGAGAGCGAGATCGATATTGTCCATGTCAGCACTAGGCTGAAGGCCATTGACAAATCGCTCCACATTACTATGGTACAGGAGATTAGGCCGTTTGTGAAATATGAAAAGGTGAACTACATACTCAAATCCTATCGGGATGAACCAGGACTGGGCTTGGAAAACTACCTAATTATCGCCAAGGGCGATATTCTCGTGACATTGAGTAAGAAAAAATCTTGGTTCGAACAGATTTTTTCAAACAACCTTTCCAGGAAAATGTCCTATTTCATCAATAAGCCACTGTTGGTCATCAAGATGGCATAGCTGTTTTTCGAATCATTGTATTGTTCCGACCCGATTATTTTCGGCCCAATTTCTTTTTCAGAAAATCTTTAAATTCCTGCTGGGTTGCTTTGTCGGAGACGAGGCGATTTAGGGTCTCCAAAAAATACCCGATGGTCAACTTTTTAGTGGTTTTTTGGGCTTTTTGGATCTCAGGCAATGGAATAGGTGATTGACTTTCGGTTTCTTTGGACAAGTTACTTGGTTGTTCTGGCTTGTATCCAACCAGTTCATCTGCTTTCTCAAAGCTCTTTTTGGCTTTTGCCATGTAGCCAAGTTTCTCTTCTACCAGGCCTTTGTTGTTGTGGGAGACCGCATCCTCAGGGTCCAGTTCAATGGCTTTTTCGTAATCCTCAATTGCGCCAAGTAAATCTCCGATCCGATCTTTAAAGTACGCACGGCTCGCAAACCTGTATGGGTTTTTAGGATCGAGATTTAGCGCGCGGTCAAATTCCGCCATGGCCTCGTCATTTCTTTTCAAGAGGTGAAGCACCACAGCGCGGTCGTTGATAATGCTTGGATTGAATGGCTCCAAAGCATAGAGGTAATCAAAGTCCTCCAAAGCGCTATCAAAATTGCCAAGACGTGTGAAGATTCTCGCCCTCAGTGAAACATAGTCAGTCGATTTGCCTTCTTGACTAATGCAGGTTTCAATAAGTGCGAGCGACTGCTCAAACTTTCCGACACTGAATAATTCCAGACTTCTCTCCAAGCTCATACTTTCCGTTTTTTGGATTACTTTTTCAATACAAAAATAGAGGGCATAAAGTTTAGATTTAGCATGGTTGGTGATTCAAATGGTAGCTCCGAAAATCTATTTCTTTCTATATTTGGGCCGTAAACTTCAACCATGGCGAGCAAAGCAGAAGACGTACTGAAGGATTTGAAAGCCGGGAAATATGCACCGGTTTATTTTTTGCAGGGGGAAGAGCCATTTTTCATCGACCAAATTTCCGACTACATCGAGGCCAATGCGCTCCAACCGCACGACCGCGGATTCAATCAGCTGGTTGTATATGGAAAGGATGTCAGCATGATGGACATTCTGAACAATGCACGTCGGTTTCCCATGATGTCTGACCGACAGGTGGTGATTGTGAAAGAGGCTCAAAACATCCTGAACCTTGGGAGGGAGGATATTGACAATCAGTTGATCAATTACCTGAAAAATCCACTGCCAAGCACCATTTTGGTGTTTGCCCATAAGTATAAAAGCCTTGATGGAAGAAAGCAGCTGTCAAAGGAATTGGACAAAGCTGCGGTTTTTGTGAAATCGGAAAAAATCAAGGATCATCTGCTTTCAGGTTGGATTGAGAGTTATGTGAAGTCAAAAGGTCATTCTATCGACAATCCGACCGCTGTATTTTTGGCAGAAGCCATTGGAAACAACTTGGAGGTGATTTCCAATGAGGTGGACAAGATTATCATCAATTTTTCCAGTCCGTCGGCGATTACCAAGGAACTCATCCAAAAGTACGTAGGCATCAACAAAGAGTACAACAACTTTGAACTCACCAAGGCAATTGGCGTGAGGGATACGCTCAAGGTGAACAAGATTATCGAGTACTTTTCCCAAAATCCAAAGAACCATCCGATCATCCCGATCGTAGCATTGATATTCTCATACTTTCAAAAGATCGCGCTTTTGCACCAGAACAAATCAGCCTCAGAAACTGAATTGGCGAGAATTCTCGGAATCAACCCATATTTCATCAAAGAATATAAAATAGCAGCCAACAATTACCGTTTAGGCAAAGTAATTGATTGCTTCTCCCATATTCGCGAGGCAGACCTCCGTTCCAAGGGTGTGGATGCATCAGGCTGGGAAGACAAGGAAATCCTGCGCGAATTGTTGTTCAAAATCATGCATTGAAAATGCCCATGAAAAAAATCCTCTCGGGTCTGTTGATTGCCACTTCTGTTTCCTTCGCAAGTGCCCAATCCAGCCTGTACCAAAATGGTCCGCAGCAAGAGTTGGACGAAAACCTTGAGTTATTTGACAAACACCAGTTCGCCGCGACCTCCTTCGGATTCAGGCAAATCCGCGAAGGAGAAGTCGACGGAAACCAGGCAGTCACTTCTGAATTTCACCATGCGATCGCTGCTCTCAAAATAGAGCAGCCGGGTGGTTCAGATTGGGTCAGAAGATTCATCAGAAACCATCCCCAGCATCCAAGAAAGACAGAAGCGGCGTACGAACTAGGGAGTTTTTTCTTTGAAAAAAAGAACTACAAGGAGGCGATCGCTGGGTTCCAATTGATGGGGGATGGTTTGGTTACTCCTGAAGTACAATCCGAGGTGGCCTTCAAGATGGGCTATTCCTTTTTTCAATTGAAGAATTATGCGGCTGCGTTGCCTTATTTCACCAGGGTAAAGGGACAAAATTCACCTTTCAGACCCGATGCACATTACTATTCAGGTTTTATCCAAAAGGAATCCGGCAAGTTCGATTTGGCAATTGCGGATTTCTTGGAAGCAGAGAAAAATTCTTTCTATGCGCCCAAGGTTCCGTACATGATCGCAGGCTTGTATTACCAGCAACGGCAGTTTGATACCCTCATTCCCTATGCTGAAAGTGCCTTGAAGTCAGGAAAAACCTTGGATAGAAAAGAGGAAATCCATCTGTTTTTGGCGGAGGCTTATTTTGAAAAGCGGAATTTTCAGGGTGCTGCGAGCAATTACGACGCATTTGTCAATGCCAAGAAGCGTGACCTGGACCGCTCGCAGGTCTACAAGGCAGGCGTTGCCCAGTTTGAAACCGGAAATTTCCAGAGGGCTTCGGACTATTTCAAAGTTTCTGCGGTGCAGGACGACAGGATCGGGCAGGTATCAAGTTACTATCTGGGACATTCATATTTGAAGTTGAACAATCCGCAGTTTGCATCCAACAGCTTCAGTGCTGCCTATAAGAGCAATGCCGATCCGAGTATCAAGGAAGATGCATTGGTCAATTATGCAAAGGTAAACTTGGAGCGGGGGAGTTTTCAGGAGGCAGTGAATGCCCTAGACGCCTATTTGGAAAATTATCCAAACGGCCGATATGCGCGTCAGGCCGAAGACCTCCTGACAGATGCGCTCATCAATACAAGCAATTACCTTCGGGCAATAGAGCATATAGAGAAACTTCCAAGGAAGTCCGAACGCATGCGTAGCGCCTACCAGAAGATCGCTTTCTACCAAGGCGTGGTGTATTACCGGGATAAAAAGCATGACCTTGCAAATACCTATTTCGACAAGTCATTGAGTACGCCGAGCGATCGGGACTTGGTCATTCAGACACATTTTTGGAAAGGGGAGAACAACGCTGCGGCGGACAGACTTCCCCAAGCTATCAAGTCCTACGAGACCTTGCAAGGGCTGAGGCCAAATGCAAGTGATCCGTTTCTACTCAAATCCTATTATGGCCTCGGATACGCTTTTTTCAACACCCAACAATACCCAAAAGCTGAGGCGCAGTTTCGACAATACATCGAAAAAGGAGGGAAATCGGACAATCGGGAACATTTTGATGAGGCTTTGGTGAGGTTGGGGGACGTTTACTTCGTCCAAAAGAAGTTTGCCGAATCGCAGAATGCCTACCAGAGGTCGATTTCCGAGGGAGGTAGTTCGGTGGACTATGCCTATTTCAGATCGGGGGTCGTGTATAATTTCCAAAACAGAAACTCCGAGGCAATCGCCCAGTTGGACAGATTGATCGGGGGTTATCCGAACAGCATCTATTTCGAAGATGCGCTTTTCCAAAAATCCCAGATCAACATGGAAGAAATGCGGTATGCGGATGCAGTAGATGGATTCAGCAAATTGATCGAAGCCAGGCCCAACAGCCAGTTTGTTCCGCATGCCTTGGAAGGAAGGGCTGTGGCCAATTTCTCGCGTCAACAATACGACCAAACGATCGAGGACTACAAGCGGATATTGGATAGGTTCCCCAATTCCACGAATGCAGAAGCGGCCTTGGTTGGACTTCAGGAATCTTTGGCCTTACAGGGAAGGTCCGCAGAGTTTTCCCAATACCTCGCCACCTACCGCAAGGCAAATCCAGGAAATACGAGCGTTCAAGGTTTAGAATATGAGGCTGCCAAAAACCTTTACCTGTCAGGTTCTTGGGAGCAATCGTATCGCGCTTTTGAGACTTATTTGAGAAATTACCCCCAGTCCGCCAACAGGCCTGAAGCGAGCTATTTTATGGCTGATGCGCAATACAGGTTGGGCAGAAAAGCACAGGCTTTGGAGCTTTTTTACCAGATTGATAGGGACAAAAATTCCCCTCAAAGAAGCCGTGCCGTGCAAAGGATAGCCTCCATCGAACTTGAAAACAAAAACTATAAGAAAGCCATCGGATATCTCAGGGAATCAATTGATTATTCTAGAAATCCCTTAGAGGAAAACGAGACATTCTCTGGGTTGATGCATGCCTATCTGGAGACTGGAAAAATCGACTCCACGATCTTCTTCGCCGAAAAAGTGGTCAACTTGGGGAATGTGACACCTGACAATGTCCCCGCAGCCTTGTTGATCAAAGCGAAGGCATTACAGCAGCAGGCAAAGACGAATCAGGCTGAGGAAACCTTGCGGGACCTGGTCAACGATTACAAATCTATCCAGGGGGCAGAAGGCTTGTTTTTGCTGGCAGAAAGCCAAGCCAAACGAAAAAGCTACGAGCAATCCAACAATACCATATTCGATTTTTCAGCGCCGTTTTTCGAATATGATTACTGGTACGGGCGGGCTTTCGTGCTCTTGGCGGAAAATTATCTCGCTCTGGGCGAGACCTTCCAAGCCAAAGCGACCTTGGAGTCTATCGTAGAGAATTCCCCAAATGCTGAAATCAAAGCCTTGGCAAGCCAAAAATTGGCTACAATTCAATAGCAAAGACCATGAGATCTATTTATTCAAAAATATTTCAATATTCACTTGCAGGCATTTTGGGACTGTTCTTCGCTGCCGAAGGATTTTCTCAACAAACAGGTGAGGTGAAGGACCAAGAATTTATCATCCGCAAAGACAGGGTACTTACGCTTCCTACCCAGCCCAGAAGGTTTGAGAGGCTACCTGTTCTTCCCAATCCCAAAAGTAGCAATGCATATACCTATGAGGTACAGCCCTATTTCCTGAACCTTGAACCAGTTGCCATCAAGTCGGAGGCCGCCCAGAAGAATTTCCCCAAAAAACAGGAGGAAATGTACCGGGGATTTGCAAGGTTTGGATTGGGGAACTATAATTCTCCTTTGTTGGAAGGAAGGTACAATCTATGGGAAGACGGTGACTACCAAGTTTCGGCAAAGATTTTTCACCATGGATTTTACTCAGGACCGACAGGTGATTCCAATTCAGCAGAGACAAAGACCAACGTGAAATTGGACGGGCGTCTGTACAAAGAGGTATATCAATTTTTCGGAGGCGTACATTATAACCGCCACATGGTCAATTTCTACGGTTTTGATTGGAACGATTTGAACTTGGCGGATTATGTTCCCGGACAAAATGTGCTGAATACCTTCCAGGTTATGGGAGGAATCGAGGACGTTGACAAAGTCGAAGGGCTGAATTATGAAGGGAGAGTTTTCATCCGAGCGTTTCATGACAATTATGAGGCCTCGGAAACAGAAATCGGGATCTTGGCAAAAACAGATTATTGGTTTGACGATGCGTTGAGGTTCGATTTTGACATGAATCTATCCCTGACTGGCCCCAAGGATGTTTTCTATGGCGATATCAACCGAAACTATTTCAAGATTCGACCATCTGTCGGCTATTTGACAGAAAGCATCAAGGTTGATGTTGGAGCCAAAATTGTATTTGAAAACGATGTCACCAACAACAAATCTTCTGATTTCCATATTTTCCCAGCACTCTATGGACATTACATGTTGGCGAAGGAATTTGGTATTTATGCGCAATTTGAAGGTGACGTACTGCGGACAACCTATCAGGATTTTGTCCGGGAAAACCCATTTTTGGGGCCAAGTGATCGCCTGCTGAATACGATCCAAAATTTCAAAACGGGAGCCGGCGTTAAAGGAAATTTGCTCGACGAGTTGGTCTATGAAGTGGGTTTCAATGTCGGCAGGTACCGCAATATGTATTTCTTCGCCAACAGTGCTACCGATAGTACGCGATTCAATCTGCTTTACGATGATTTGACAAATGTGATCAACTATCGCGCGATGGCCTCATGGAAGTATGACACCTGGTATCAAGTGACCGGTTTGGTCAATTATTATAGTTATGACATGGGTACTTTGTCGGCAGCGTACCATCGTCCGGAGTGGGAGGTAAGTCTCAACAACCAAATCCAGCCGACAGAGAAGTGGTTGATACAATTCAATGCCAACTTAATGGGTGGAATCCAAGGATTCAATCAGCAGTCGGATGTCTCGGTTAAGCTTCCCGCGGTTTTGGATCTCCAATTAAAGGCGGATTACAAAATCACGGATCGGTTTTCGGCATTTGCAATCGGCAATAATCTCCTGAATAGGACAAACCAGCGCTTTCTGAATTATCCTGTAAGGGGCATTCAAGGAATTCTTGGGGCAACATTCCAATTTTAATCCTAATATTGCGTAACTGATTACCCGAGTTTGGGGCACCATTTTGACGGTGCGAGATCCATTTCTGAAAACAGCGGATTAAAAAAAGCATGGAAGAGAAAGAACAGGAAGCCCTTCGACGACAAGAAGACAAAGACTACGGTTTTCCGTTTGTTGACGTGAGGCCGCTCTCTTCCACAGAAAACCAGAAATCAGAACCTGCCCAGTCCGTAGACCCGGTAGCGGAATCGGCTACAATTGAACCAGAAACATCCGTCCCAGGCTCCCTTTCAAATCCGATTCATTTTGAGCGAAAGGAGACTCAGAAAAGAAACCAAACGCCCTTGCTTATCACATTGGTGTTTATGTTGGCTGTGATTCTGGCGGCGATGGCCTATTTTCTCTATTTTACCCCAGCAGAGGAAACTGTCAAAGAAGTCGCCGAGACACGACAACCAGAAGCTATGCAGGAAGCGGAACCCGTTGTGGACGAGGTCGCTGCAGATACGGTCGAATTGGAAGTTCCTCTGAAGCTAGAGAAAGAGGAAGAACCAGTGAAAGAAGCAGCTGCCCCTCCCGTCACCCAAACCCAACCTGCACCCACGGGCGCAATCGGTCAATTGCACTTGGTCGAATCAAAAGGCGAGCGGCCCATCTACCATTTGATTGTTGCCAGTTTACCGAATGAGAGAATTGCGCGGGAAGAAGCACAGGTATTTCTCAACAGCGGTAGGGATGTTTGGATGATTTTTCCGGTTGGGGATACCAAAAACTTCAGACTTTCCGTTGGAAGTTTCGGCAGCTTCAAATCCGCCTCAGAAGCACTTCCCCAAGCAAAAAATGACTTTGGCGAATCAACTTGGATTTTGAAATATTAAATATGGTTTTGTTACAAACACTCAGTACAGAAGGCCAGGTCATGGCCGATTCTTTGGTTTCACTCGATGGTGGACAAAAAAGCATAGGATTGCTGGATTTGCTGATCAAGGGAGGATACATGATGATTCCTTTGTACATCCTGTTCATCATGGCGATCTACATCTTCATTGAGAAGCTGATGACCCTCAAGAAGGCATCCAAATCACCCAAACACATGATGGATCAAGTCAAGATTTTGGTGCAAACGGGGAAAATCGAGCAGGCAAAGATGCTCTGCATGACAGAAAATTCACCCGTCGCCAATATGGTTTCCAAGGGTTTGGAGCGGATCGGAAGTCCATTGAAAAATATTGAGGTTTCCATCGAAAATGTGGGAAAAATCGAGATATACAAGCTTGAGAAGAATCTGGGTGTATTGGCAACAGTTGCAGGCGCTGCTCCCATGATTGGTTTCTTGGGGACGGTTACTGGTATGATACAGGCATTTATCGCTGTGGCCCAAGAGGAGGGAATGGTTTCCCCAAAATTGCTGTCTACGGGTATTTATGAAGCTATGATCACGACAGCGACAGGATTAGTTGTCGGTATCATTGCTTACCTTGGGTACAATTACTTGGTGACCCAGGTTTCCAAATTGGTACATAGCATGGAATATGCTTCGGTGGAATTCATTGATCTTTTGCAAGAAAAATAAGTATGGGCCTTCAATCCAAACATAAAGTTGATGCGGCATTTAGCATGTCTTCGATGACGGATATCATTTTCCTGTTGTTGATATTCTTCATGTTAACCTCCTCCTTTATTACTCCCTCCGGTTTGCCAGTCAACCTTCCTTCAAGTGAAACATCCGATATCGTGATGCAGGAGGTGACGGTTTCGGTAACCAAAGACCTTCGCTTTTCCGTTAATGATAAGGTGATCAGCAGGGAACAGATCAAATCTGAGCTAACGACTTTGCTTCAGGGAAAAAAAGGTCAAGTCGTACTTCATATTGACAAGACGGTTCCGGTCGAATATTTGGTAGAAATCGGCGGGATCGCTGCGTCTTTGGAGGCCAACGTATCTATTGCAACAGTTCCTTACAAATAAGCAGATATGCAAATCTGGGAGGCAGAAAAGACAGAATCAGAAAATAAGAAAAAGGCCGCAATCATCACGGTGCTTGTCAATCTTCTTTTGCTGCTGGCGATCTATTTTATTGTGGTATGGAAGGAACACATTCCGCCCCTTCCAAAGTACGGGATGGAACTGAATCTTGGTTTTACCGACACTGGCAGTGGTGATAGGCAGACCAATGCGCCGCCTTCAGAAGCACAGGCGCAAGCGGAAAATGCGCCCGCACCAGGGGAACAATCACCTAAGCCGACGGAATCAGCTGTACCCGTTGCACAACCAAAGACAGAAACGGCAAGGCCAAAATCTACTCCAGCAAAGCCGGCCTATGAGGCGCCTGCCAAAACGAATAGCCCGGTAAAGGGCGCTGAAAATCCCAAGCCAGTAGTGAAGGAAACAAGCCCTGCCAAAAAAGAAAATGTCCCAAGTACACAGCCGGCCACATCGGAGGCCGAAAAAACTACCACAAAGGCTGAGGAAAAACCCAAAATCGACCAAAGAGCTATCTTTGGCGCAGGAGGTACATCAGGCACCGGAAACAAACCCGCGGCAGGTAGTTCCCAGGGTTCCTCGTCCAAAGCAGGCGATGAAGGAAAGCCCACAGGAACAGTAGATGGACGGGCAATCATGGGTTCAGGAACCGGTACGGGGAATCCAGGCCCAGCATCAGGCGTCGGGCTGGACTTGGCGGGATGGGAATTTGCTACGCAGCCAACCATTCGCGATAATGTTTCCACAAGGAATGGAACCATAGTTTTCAAAATCACCGTAGATGAAACCGGAAAGATAATTCAGGCTTTGCCAGAGAATTACAATGTTTCAAATGAAGTTTTGGCCTACTATCGAACCGTCGTCGCCCAGATCAAGTTTAAGCGCCAAGGGGGCAATGCCACAGCTGATTTTTCAACCGGGCGCATCACCTTTATTATCAAAGTTGATTGATGCCGATGACTTACCAGGAGACGTTGGACTACCTGTTCAATGCACTGCCGATGTTTCAGCGGATCGGTGCAGCGGCTTTCAAAAAAGACCTGACCAATACACTGGCACTTTGCGATCATCTCGGTAATCCCCAATCGCAGTTTAAGACTATCCATGTTGCCGGTACCAATGGCAAGGGAAGCACTTCCCACGCCTTGTGCTCCATATTGATGGAGGCTGGATACAAGGTCGGACTCTACACGTCCCCGCATTTGAAATCCTTCACAGAGCGGATAAAAATCAACGGGGAAGAAATTCCCGAAGGAGACGTGGTCACATTCGTAGCACAAAACAAGGCGTTTTTAGAGGAATTAAAGCCGAGTTTTTTTGAAATGACAGTCGGTATGGCCTTTTGGTATTTTGCCAAGGAGCATGTCGATATCGCCGTGATCGAGGTTGGCATGGGAGGAAGATTGGACAGCACGAATGTGATTTTGCCTGAACTCTCCCTTATCACCAATATTGGCTACGACCATATGCAGTTTCTGGGAGATACACTTCCCTTGATCGCAGGTGAAAAAGCAGGGATCATTAAACAGGAGGTTCCCGTTGTTATCAGCCAAACGCAGCCGGAAACGCAGCCAGTATTCTTGGCCAAAGCCGCAGAAATGCATGCTCCAATATATTTTGCCGATCAGGTTTTCAGGGTCAAGGCGAGTAAACCTTCGGTCTCTGGAATGCAAACTTTCGAGTTCGAATCTAACCGTGGAATAGTTCAATACGATATGGACCTATTGGGGAGTTACCAGCGGTACAACTTACCAGGGATTTTGAATGCTTGCAAGGTTTTGAA
Organism: Mariniradius sediminis; assembly: GCF_021491425.1. NCBI lineage: Bacteria > Pseudomonadati > Bacteroidota > Cytophagia > Cytophagales > Cyclobacteriaceae > Mariniradius > Mariniradius sediminis. The sequence continues at coordinate 36,881 of NZ_JAKEVZ010000017.1, forward strand.
TACGCTCAGTTGGGAAATTCCGGAAACAGCCATTCGCCGAGGTTTATCGCGTATTGTAGCAAACACCGGACTAAAAGGTAGATGGCAAATACTTGGGAAAGCACCTTGGGTCATTTGTGATACAGGACACAACGAGGACGGAATCCGCCTCATTCTGGATCAAATCGGAAAAATGACTTTTGGTCACCTTTGGATGGTGATCGGTATGGTACGTGACAAAGATATTTCAAAGATCCTTTCGATGCTACCCAAGGACGCATCCTATGTGTTTTGCGAAGCTAGCATCCCCAGGGCCTTGCCAGCTGCTGAGCTTTCCGCGGCGGCCTTGGGACATGGTTTGAGGGGTGAAACTATCCCTGACGTGAATGATGCCATCGGCCGTGCCAAGCAATTGGCAAAAGAAAATGACTTGATCTTCATAGGAGGCAGTACTTTTGTCGTCGCCGAAATCGAAAATTTGTAATGAGCAGAAAGAAACTTCAGAGATTCAAGGAAAATGATGCCAACCGCAACGTGGTCCAAGCGGGGAAGCCGATATTTGAAACAATCAAAGGGAATTGGAATCCGGTCCAATTTCCAATCGCGCAACCTATCGTCGTCGAACTTGCCTGCGGTAGGGGAGAGTTTACTGTAGGGCTTGCACGTGAATACCCCCAGTCCAATTTTATTGGAGTGGATATAAAAGGTTCGAGAATATGGAAAGGCAGTACGATCGCCATTCAGGAAGGACTGGACAATGTGGCTTTTCTCAGAACCCAGATTCAGGAATTGGACAAGTATTTTGACAATGGGGAGATTTCCGAGCTTTGGATCACTTTTCCAGACCCATTTCCGAGGGAAGGGGATGAGAAGAGACGATTGACCTCAGGCAAGTTTTTGGATATGTACAAGCCACTCATCGCCAAAGGAGGGGTGGTCCATTTCAAAACCGATAATACCGGACTTTTTGATTATACCCTTGAATTGCTCAAATCAAGGCAGGATGTGGAGCTTTTGTTATTTACCAATGATTTTTACCAATCTCCCTATCGGGATGAGCACCATGGTATTCAAACCCGCTATGAAAAGATGTTCAGCGAAAAAGGCGAAAAGATCAAATACCTGAAATTTAAATTCATCGGGTAGGACAAAGTAAATATCCCTCAAAGATCCATTTCCATCACAAAGTCGTCCATCACAAATCCGTTACCGATGTCGATCACCTCTTCTTTGGCTTTCCTCATGCCAATCCGCTCATAGAATTGGATTGCCTTTTCATTGAACTTGTTCACGTTGAGGTAAATAGCTGCTTGGTTTTTTTTCCTGGCTTGATCGACTACGTAGTTGATGAGAAGTCTGCCAAGCCCTTTTCCCTGGGTCTCGGGGAGTAGATAGATGCGATGGATTTTTGTCTTGTTGGATTGATTGGAGTCATGTTCATAGGAGCAAAAACCTAAATAACCCGTTTCACCCTTAGCCAGTATGTACTGATGGCCTTTTTCCTGAATGAGTGATTCCAAAATAGGAAGGGCGTACATCGCATCTAGCATGTAATCAATTTGTTCCTTGGTGAGGATTTTACTAAAGGTCGAGGGCCAGGTTTTATATGCGATCGATTTGACTTCAGGTAGCAAATCCACCGTGGCAGGGATAATCTCAATCATCGAGAAGGAGTGGGTTTTGTTCCTAGATACGTTTCGATACATCCAAGTTTAATAAACAGGGCCAAAAAAAGAAACCCTTCCGAAGGAAGGGTTTTTTGGGTGATTAAGAAAATGACAAAAAGTTGCGAGATAGACGAGAATTCAAGGTTAAAAAAATGGAAGCTTTTCAAATGGGTGATGCTTGAAAAACGCGGGTGATTAAGTCGTTTTGTTGTTCAAGATGATTTAAAGCTAGGCAAATGATTTTACAAAAACAAAACAAAAAGTATGTGAAAATATAAAATAATAAATTTTATAAAATTTTTTGATAAAAAAACAGAATAATAATTTGAAATTAAAAAAACTTGCCATCAAATACAATTCTCTATGTTTTTGTCGTTTGGCGGGGTGTTGATGACCGTGGATTTTGTGTTTACCAATACCATTTTTATTTCTATCTTTTATCTCCAAGACCTGAAAAAAATTTTGAAGAAGTTGAAAAAAATTTTTATGCCCCTGGTTTTTCTGCTCGGTTTCTTGAGTTGCAGCCAAAATGCACCCGAAAAAGTCCAGATTAGTTCAAGAGATGAGCCGATCTATGCGACCTACGCGGCCGGTTTGGAGCGTTCCCAATATCTGGTCGACCAAGGCTATGAGTTCCAATATTTCGAAGCTCACAAGCCGCTACGATTTAATTCACAAAAGGGAGGTCAAATGGGTTTGGTTTTCAAAGTCGAAGGCATATTGATTTCGGATATCGATCAATATTTCCGACAACCATCTATCAGCGAGAGCTTTCCTGACATGGTTAATTTTTCCTTTCAGCCAGCGCAGGGTTTAGAGGTAAATGGTGATTTTTTTGTTTATAGTTCAACTGTTGCGATACAACAATATGAACTCTTGAATTCTAGCGGGAAACCAATGGAAATATCGTTGATTCCCTTTTTTCAGAACGATTATCGAACTGTCCGGGATCTGAAGACTTTCGCCCGAAATAACGCCTTTCACTTTTTTCATGAAAAATATCCCGACGGGTGGTCAGTCAACCAAAAGATACCCTACAATGACAGTCTGCAGAGTGTTTTGGTTTTTTCAGACGTCGCCAATGATTGGTCCTTTTTTAATTCAGCGTCCGGAAAGGCTGCCCAGCCGGACTTTTCTTTTTTTGAAGATAGGAAGCAGAAGCTTCAGATCTATGGCCGGGCGTATGACAAAAAGGAGCGACTTGCCGAACCGAGAGGATCAGCGAGAATTCTCGTCAGAGACCCCGAAAATCCGAAATATATCCTAACGGAAAACGCACCTGTTTGGGGACTCCGGGCGCCTGCGATCGATGAAGATGGCTTGTTTCGTATCGAATTGGGGAATTTTCCTGATGGATTTTCCTTGCGCAACCTTGAATTCAGCTATCTGAATTTGACCAGAAATATTGCAGACATCTTTTCGCCGGGCTTGCTAGAGTCATCCAAACGAATTGACTTTCACGCTTCCGACAGCGTCAGATTGGTTAGGGTTTCGGGTATTGAGAAACATTGGCATGATTCGGTTTTTTCGTTTTCCTGGGAGCCGGTACCAGACATCGAGTCATACTTGATCTATCAAAGAAGTTATCCCGATGGTCTGTATGAACTTGTCGAGGAAGTGAAAGACGCTTCTTTTCAACCCGAGAATAACTCAGGAGAACGTTTGATGGGCTATGTGGTCTTGCCTAAGGGTGATTTTGCATCTATCCATTCCGAGGAGATACTCAATGTACCCGATCACAGTTTAGATCGTTGGTTTGCAGTGGAAAAAGGTCCCGCCCATATTGAAAACCCTAACGGTATGGCTGCCAAGTTTGAATTTACGTTGAAGCCAGGCGAATCAAGGACTTTTTCGATAGTACGGGGAATTGTAGACCACAAAGCTGATTCAGATAGTCTTTACCAAGCGATAGGGGATATTTTGCCGATTGACTTTGGGAAATACAGGGCTGAGAATCGCAGTCTTTTTGCCAAAGTTGCCCCGCAAGAGGAATGGGATAATGATACACAATGGCTCTACAAAAGTGCTTGGAACATGATGCGCCAAGTCATGATGCCTGCCGAGGGCAAAGCCAAGCACAATTATTACCTGTTTTCTCGGGAACCGACTTGGGGTTGGGGACACGGAGGGCAGGTGTTTCACGAGAGTATCACGATGCTGGCCTATGCCCATTTGGATCCACGGAGTGCGATGAATTCCCAAAGGATCTTTTCCGAAAGGCAATATGAAAACGGCTATATCAATTACCGCACAGGGCCTTTTTTGGATGAAATCATCGAATACAATGGCCAGTTGACCTCGTCCGCACCTTGGTACAATTGGCTTAATTGGGAGATTTACCTCATCACCAAGGATCGGAAGTTTTTGGAAGAAATGTACGCGTCAGGAAGGAAGTTCTACGATTTTTACACCCAAAACAGGGACAGTGATGGCGATGGACTTTTGGAATGGGGCGGTCATGCCATCCTGGAATCCGTTCGGGATGCGAATGTGGCGGTTTGGGACGAGGTAGGTTGGCCATCCAATTTTGAATCTGTGGACCTCAACTGCATGATGGTCATGGAAGCAAAATCCTTGGAGCAAATGGCTCTGGTTTTGGGTAAAAACGATGAAGCGAAACAATGGAGGACCGACCATCAAACCCGTATTCGCCTGATCAATGAGACATTTTGGGATGAGGAGAATGGTTTCTTCTACAACGTCAACAAGACCGACAATTCCTTTACTTTCAATCGTCCAAATGACCTGAAAAGGGACGAAATCATCGGTTTTTTGCCACTTTGGGCGGGCGTTGTCGATGAAGACAGAGCTCGAACACTGGTAGAGAAGCTGACTGATCCAAATCAGTTTTGGAGAAGACACGGCATCCCTTCGCTTTCTGCCAAAGATACCTATTACAACGACAAAGGATACTGGAATGGTCCGGTTTGGCTGCCTTGGAATTACCTCATTTTTCGTGGGCTCAAGGATTATGGCTACCATCAGGAAGCGGCTGAACTGACCGATAGGGTCGCAGCGGTGATGATTTCACAACTGAAACAAAACCACAACCTATGGGAATTCTATTCGCCGGACCAAGATTGGGCAGGCTACCATAAGACCTATATATGGGCCGGGATCATCAATCGGATGCTGATGGATAGGTGAAGTAATGCTTGAAAAAATGAGATTTGGCAAACTGGTGAACTTTGGACCCTGCAGAGTATATAGCGTTGCATTTCATTTCAGATGCTCGATCGATTGTTTGCGTCATTGAAAAAAGAAAACACCCAAAAACTATGGCCCGAATATTTGTCTTGCTGCTTTTATTGCACCAACTCGCTAGCCTCTCGCAGGCGCAGAATCTGACGGTGTTGGGTGACAATCGCCTGCAGGTCCACCAATTGCAGGGGATTGACTTGGTGCAATCATTACCAATTTTTTCGATCGTCATCAGTGGCGAAAAGGTCCTATCCAGCGAATTTAATCCAGCAGTTTCTTCTTCCATTTGGCAAAGCAAGCTTGCTGTGGTCATGGATAGCACGGAGACCTCGGAAAATCATTGGGAAGGTATTTTCAGGTTTAAAAACATTTCCAAGGATACCTTGACTTTGGAGAATTTTGTCCCCTTTGGAGGTTCGAATGGCCAAGTATACATCACAGGTCTTGGTAAGCACCGTCTCTCACGGACGCACCTTTTTCGTCCGGGTTTCCAGCCGGTCAATGTGATTTTGCCTGATAACGCATGGGAATTGGGCTACTGTAGTTTTGAAATAGGCGGGAAAGGTTTTGCTGCATTGGCGAGAAGGAAGTATTGGGATGGGGCCATCAGGAGGCGTTTCGAAACGGTACTTCCCCCGGGGGCTTCAGTGACTTACAGGCTTTATTTGGATACTTATACTGGGGTATGGCAAGACGGATTGCGGAAGGTTTTTCAGGAAAAATTCCTGTACGATTCGGACACTTTTGACAATAGTCTCTATGAAAGGAAAGACCTTCAGTGGATCAGAAAGGCCTATGCCATGCATTTGCTGATGGCTTGGGACAAGGATTTTTACAGTGCTGAAAAACAGGTATTTAACATATTTGAATTTGAGCGAAAAAGTAAGCGATGGTTCGGGGGCAACGATGTCATTGGAATATGGCCGACTTGGCCGACCTTGGGTTTGGACCAAAGGAACCAATGGGATCTTTTCCGGGATCTACCCGGTGGATTGGAAGGCATCGCGGCTGTTTCGGATAGCCTGAATGCATTGGGGACCAAGCTGTTTATTTCCTACAATCCATGGGATGAGAGCACACGTCTTGAAGGACATTTGGAAGGTATGGCCGAGCTCATTCGAGGTACGCATGCGGACGGCGTGGTCTTGGACACAAAGGGAAGCTCAAGCGGCGAGATCCAGGCCGCGGCAGACGGTGTCAGACAAGGCGTCGTGATGTACAGCGAAGGGATGGCGGTGCCAAAGGACATGCCGGGAATTGTATCTGGACGAGTACACAATGCGCTCTACTACCCGCCGGTGCTGAATCTCAACAAACTGATCAAGCCTGATTTTGCCATTTTCAGGGTTGCAGAATTGGCGTTCGACCGTATCCGCAGGGAATATGCGCTATCCCTATTCAACGGCTACGGTACCGAGCTCAATATATTCCGTCCCGGAAGACCGGAATGGATGGAGGAGGATTACCGGTTTTTTGGGCAAACCTTGAGGATTTTGAGGGAAAACCATTCCAATTTCATCGTGCAATCCTACACGCCGCTATTGCCGACCTTGGAAGATGGGATATTTGTCAATCATTGGCCAAGGGAAGAGAAAGAGATTTTCACGGTTTTTAGCCTTAGGCCCGAGGGCTTTATTGGAAACTTGCTGGAGGTACGGGTTCCAAAACCAGGCTGGCACTATGTCGACCTTTGGAACCACCTCGAGGTTAAACCTAAGGAAGTTGATGGAAAGTACTTCCTGCCAGCCGATCTGGAAGCCTTTCACAAAAAGTGGCTCGGCACCAACAATGAAGGAGCGGTAGGGGCGTTTGCTTATATGCCCGATGTTTTGGAAGCCACCCTGGTTGAAAATATGCTGCTAGTACGGTCAAAGGTCGCAGGTGAAATCCTTATCTGGGCTGGTCAGCCTGCTTATGACAAGGATGCGGTTACCGTATCAGGGGAACAGGCAAGCATCGATATCCGAACCCAGTTTGGGGATTATGAAGGAAAGATCGTGATCCAACTGATGGACAGAGAAGGGGAATTGGTCGATGAGGAAATCATCCACATGGAGTATGGCGTACCCAGATTGGTTTCGGTATCCAAAAGGACAAACCCGTTGAAAAAGGCTCCAAAAGGCATGGTGGAGATTCCCTCTGGGACATTTGAAATGAAGGTTACCCAAGGAGATCAGTTCATCCCTTATCCGGTTTCCGGATTTCCAAAAGAATTGCAAATCACGGGATTCTTCATGGATGTTTTCCCAGTCACCAATGCCCAATTTCAAGAGTTTTTGGAGGCATCCGGGTACAAGCCGCAGGACGCTCACCGATTTTTGGCACATTGGGTGGATGGCAAAACACCTGTTGGGCAGGAGAATTTCCCTGTGGTCAATGTAAGTTATGAAGATGCCCAGGCCTATGCAGTTTGGGCTGGAAAGCGACTGCCCACCGAAGCCGAGTGGCAATATGCGGCTTCAGCGGGAGACGGCAGGGATTGGCCTTGGGATGCCAGTTTGAAGGTAAAAAAGCGCACGGAATATGTAACCAATACGCTGACCGTGGAGCACTTGGACGGCCTGGATTCGGCATTCGTCAACCTAGGAAATGGGCAAATCGAAGCAGTTGGCTCAAGGCCTAAAGGAAAAAACCCATGGGGATTGCAAGATTTGGTTGGCTCGGTTTGGCAAATGACCAATGACCTATACGATAGCGGAACGAGCCGATTGATCATCCTGAAAGGGGGGAGTTATTTCAAGCCGAGTTCGAGTTGGTGGTATGTGCAGGGAGGCCCGCGTGAAACCCATTACCGTCAGATGCTGTTACGGGTATCGGAGGGATTCGAGCGCAATGCCACGGTGGGATTCCGCTGCGTCGCTGACAAATAGAAACATGGATATCTACCAAAAGATCAGGGAAAAGGCATTTGACGGGGAATTTGAGTTTCAGATGAGCCGCAGTTCAGGTCCGGGCGGGCAAAATGTCAACAAAGTGAATTCCAAGGTGACCTTGGTTTTCAACATTCGAGGATCTGTTGTGCTTTCCGAGGAAGAGAAAAATGAATTGCTGGTCAAACTCGCCAATAAATTGGATTCTGAAGGAAACTTACAGATCCAAAGCCAGGAAAAGCGCTCCCAACTTCAGAACAAGGAAATTGCCATTGCGAAGTTCTATGAAATGATCTCCAAAGCCTTCAAGAAGAGGAAGATCCGCAAGGCGAGCAAACCGAGCAGATCAGCAATTGAGAAGCGCTTGAAAGAAAAGAAGATACAGTCCGAAAGGAAAAAAATCAGAAGGGGAGGGGATTGAGCTTCTTTTTGCCATAAAAAAAAAGGCCCTGTTTTAAGGGCCCTTTTTTCGTTTACAATATTCCAATTACCAACCACCTCCCAAAGCCTTGTACAACCTGACCGTGGCGACAAGTTGGTTTTCCAAGGCGACGGACTTTTCAAATTCGGCGTTGAATGATTCCCTTTCCGCATCCAATACCTGAAGAAAGGAAGTGTAGCCATTATCGTACAGCGCCTTGGACAGGAAAAGTGATTTTTCCGTGGCTGCTTTCTGCACGCGACGGGCATTGAACTCATTGCGGTAGGTCCTGATTTCCGCAAGGGAATTTTCCACCTCGGCAAATGCCGTCAGCACGGTTTTCTCATATTCATAGGCACTTTGTACCGCACGGGCACGTTCGACATCGACACGGCGTTTGTTTTTTCCAAAATTGAAAATCGGTCCCGTCAACTGTCCAGTGACTGTTCCAAGAACAGCCTCAGGTGTAAACAGATTGCTCAAACTAGGGCTCGCGACTCCCATCATCCCTGTTAGGCTGATAGAGGGAAAACGCATCGCCACCGCAATGCCAATCCGTTCGGTTTGGGCCATCAAACGCTGTTCTGCTGCCTGAATGTCTGGTCTTCGGACCAAAAGCTCAGATGGTAATCCGACCGGGATGTCCAAAGGCAGGGCTTGATCTTGGTTTTCCTTTCCTCTTTCGATGGGCCGATAGGGTCTCGCAAGCAGCACGTTGAGGGCATTTTCCACGTAGATGATTTGCCGCTCGAGCGCATAAATCTGCGATTCTGCGGCAGCCGCGATTTGTTGGGCCTGCAGTTTGTCTAATTCGGAGACATTTCCCTTTTCAAACCTTTTTGAAATGATATCCAGGTATTCCAACCGGATTTCGTGGGTTCTTTTTGTGATTGCCAATCGTTCATCCAATCCTCTGAGATTGAAGTATAACTCGGCAACTTGGGCCACTAGCGATATGTAGACCGTTTTCCGGGCTTCTTCAGCTGCCATCATTTCGGCAAAAGCAGCACGGTTTGCCCTACGAAGCTTGCCCCAGAAGTCAATTTCCCAGGAAACATTTCCCAACACAGCAAGCATATTTGGGGAAAAAGCCACGCCCGCATCCTGTGCAAAGTCCCTGAAATTTGCTGCCCTGCCGAGCGCATTGTAATTGAGCATCGGGTAAAGATTTGCCTTGTTGAATCCCAGCGTGGCTTTTGCCTCCTCTACCCTGGCCGCAGCCTGCAACAGGTTGAGGTTGGAGTCCAAAGCTGTTTGGATCAAACCCTTCAAAGTCTCGTCTTGGTATACCTCCCACCACGCTAGATTGGTGATGGAATCCGTCGACGTCGCAGCCTGTGTATATTTGGGCGGCTGCTGCATTTCTGGCTTTTCGTATTTAGGACCAACTTTACATCCCACTAATGCCAAACCCAAAAGAATAATCAGTGCTAAGTTTTTCATATCAGTGTGTGGGTTCAGAAGGTGAAACAGGAGCTTCAGGTTTCTTTTTCTTTCCGCCGATACTTTCTATCAGTACAAAAAGCCCAGGTACGACAATTACCCCGATAATCGTTGCAATGAGTGTTCCGCTGAATACGGCCATGCCCATGACTTTCCGCGCTTCGGCACCAGCACCTGAAGCCGTCAGAAGTGGAACCACGCCGAGCATAAAGGCAAAAGAGGTCATCAAGATAGGACGAAGGCGGAGCTTTGCTGCTTCCAGAGCCGATTCGAAAAGGCCCTTGCCTTCCTCATACAGCATTTTGGCAAACTCCACGATCAGGATGGCATTTTTTGCCGTCAAGCCAATCAACATCACGAGGCCGATTTGGGCAAAAACATTGTTGACATAACTGGTGCTCCATAGACCACCCAGCCACAATCCCAAAAATGCCCCAAAAACCGCCGCCGGAACACCCAACAAGACAGAGAATGGTAACTTCCAGCTTTCATATTGTGCTGCCAAAATCAGGAACACAAACACCAGGGCCATCAAAAACATTGTACTACCTGTTCCTTCCGCTGCCTTTTCCTGATAAGACATGTTGCTCCACGAATAGCCGATTTCCTTTGGCATTGTGGCAGCGACTTCCTCCAAGGCACGTAAGGCGTCTCCGGAGCTGTACCCTTCTTTCGGCGCGCCGGAGATTTCAGCGGCGCGGTACATGTTGAATCGATTGGTATAGGATGGGCCACTGATGTCTTCCACAGATGTCAATGTCGAAAGCGGAATAATCTCACCTTTTCTACTTCTCACGTAATACCTTGAAATATCCAGGGGATCAAGCCTGTCTTCTCCCTCAGCCTGGACAAAGACCTTGTATTGCCTGCCGAATCGGTTAAAGTCGTTGACATAGGCACTTCCAAGATAGGTAGAAATCGTGCTCGTTACCTCGGCGAGGTCAATTCCGAGCTTTTCGACTTTGTCGTAGTCGATCGTGATTTTCTTTTGCGGCACATTGGCGCGGTAGAGGGAGAAAATGTTTCCAATTTCAGGGCGTTTTCTCGCCTCACTTATAAAATGCTGGGTTTGCTCCGCCAGGAATTCGGGCGTGCCACCGGATCGATCCTGAAGTTGGAGCGTGAAACCGGCAGAGGTTCCCAGACCTTCTATCGGTGGAGGTCCAAAGGCAATTGCCGTCGCTTCGGTGATATTGCTTCTGAAGGCGATATTGGTGGCTTGGATGAGTTCCTTCGCGGTCATCTTTCTTTCCTCCCATGGTTTCAAGGAGACAAACACGAACGCATTATTGGTAGAGTAGGACCCCGTCAACAAGCTAAATCCCAATACCATGGTAGAATACTCGATATCCTCAAATTCGGACAGGACGGTTTCTACCTTTTTGGCTACTTGGTCGGATCGCTCCAGCGAAGAAGCATCGGGAAGTTGGATGTTGATCAAATAGTAACCCTCATCTTCTTCGGGAACAAATCCGGCCGGGATGCCTCGTCCCAAAAACACCGTAGCAAACAGGACGACTCCGATAATCATAGCGGACCGGATGGATTTTCTGGCTACGATTCCTGCAACGCCTGTATACCCCAATGTAAACTTGTCAAATGCCTTGTTGAAAGCGTTGAAAAACCGTTGTAGCAATCCCTTTGATTCTTTTTTGGGCTTGAGCATCAAAGCTGCCAGGGCCGGACTTAATGTCAAGGCATTGAAAGCTGAAAACAAGACAGAGATAGCGATGGTGATGGCGAACTGCTGATAGAGCCTTCCGGTAATTCCTCCAGCAAATGCAACCGGTACGAATACAGCTGCCAATATCAAAGCAATTGCGACGACAGGCCCGCCAACTTCCTTCATGGCCTTTTTCGTTGCATCTTTTGGCGAAAGTCCATGTTCGATATGGTGCATAACGGCCTCGACAACCACGATGGCGTCATCCACTACGAGCCCGATCGCCAAAACCAAGCCCAGAAGGGAAAGTACATTGACCGAAAACCCAAGAAGCGGGAAGATGATGAACGTACCGATCAAGGAAACCGGTACTGTCAAAAGCGGAATCAGGGTGGCGCGCCAATCTTGCAGGAATAGGAACACGACCAAGATTACGAGGATCACAGCTTCGAAAAGCGTATGGACAATTTCCTCAATACCTACCGAAATCGCCCGGGTCGTGTTGAGAGACACCTCATAATTGACATCCTGTGGAAAGAACTTTTTCAAATCCTCCATCGAGGCTTGGATCAAGTCTGCGACTTCCAAGGCATTGGATCCAGGCATTTGGTACACGACGATGGTGGATGCCGGTGCACCGTTCAAGCGGCTGACAGCATTGTAGTTATCCAAACCCAACTCGATTCTGGCAACATCCTTCAGCCTGATGATGGCGCCGCGGTCGTCAGACTTCACGATGATGTTGCCAAATTCCTCCTCGGTAACCAGGCGCTCCTGCATCGTGACCGTGTAGGTGTATTCAACCCCCTCAGGCGCGGGAGGTGCCCCGAATTTTCCACCAGGGGTAATGGCATTTTGCTTGCGAACGGCGGCGACCACATCGTTGACAGTCATGTCCATACGGGTCAAAAGGTCGGGATCCAACCAAATCCGCATAGAGTAATCCGAACCACCAAACAACAACACATCGCCGACACCTTTGATCCGTTTCAATTGGTCGACGATATTGATGTTTGCGTAATTATTGAGGAATTTGGAATCGTAGGTATTGCTTGGTGAGGTCAGGGTCACCAGCATCAGGGGGAAAACCAGGGACTTTTTGGTAGTCACCCCGAAGTTCTTCACTTCGACTGGTAGTTTGGCATTGGCTTGGGACACCCTATTTTGGGTCAGCATGTTGGCATTGTCCAAGTCTGTCCCTACCTCAAATGATACCTGCAATGTCAACGAACCGTCGGCAGCGTTGATCGATTTCATGTAGAGCATTTCTTCCACGCCATTCACCTGTTGCTCAATAGGCGTCGCTACGGCCTGTTCCACATTGACTGCATTGGCGCCGGTAAAGTTGGTGGTGACCTGAATCATCGGTGGGGTGATTTCAGGGTATTTTGAAATGGGGATGCCACGTAGCGTGATCAATCCCATGATAACCAATAGGATGGAGATTACCATCGCTACTATCGGTCTGCGTATGAAAAACTCGCTCATAATGTCTTAGTCTTAGGCTGTCAGAAAAACTTATTTTGCTGGGGCTTTTTCCGGCCACGCCTGCTCATTGACCGTGATCTTTGTGTCGGGTGTCAAACTCGCAGTTCCCAAAATCGCAACCAGGTCTCCTGCCTTCACACCGGAATTGATCACCCAACCATCACCGGATTTTGGCCCTGTGGTGACCGGAACAGCCTGTATTCCACCAGAGGCATTAATCGTAAACACCTGGGACAAATGTTGTTGTTGGATAACCGCCCGCTGCGGCACTAGCACCGCATTGGGAATCGTAGTTACCAAGATTCTGGCCTTCACAAAGAGACCCGGCCGCAAAACACCCGTCGGATTGGGAAATCTGGCTTCTACTGTCAGTGTGCCCGTTTTGGGATCGATTTCCCGGTCGGCCAAGTTTATTTCACCAACACCTTCGTATTCGGTACCGTCCGCCAAAACCAAGTGGACATTTTTTCGGGTTTGCTCTATTTCTTCCTTAGTCAGTCTACTCAGCCGCAGGTATTCCTTCTCACTGATTTGAAACCTCACCCTCACGGCACCTACGCTAGAAATCGTTGCCAATACCGATGTGGTTCCCATACGGGTCACGTAATCGCCCACCCTAAAATTCGAAATGCCGATGATACCATCAAATGGCGCATACACGCGGGTGTAGCCCAGTTCTATCTTGGAATTTGCGAGTGAAGCCTCTGCCGCGCGTACACGGGAGGCGGCGGCCTCATAGCTTGCCACCGCATTGTCCAGATCCTGCTTGCTAAGCGCATTCATCTCAGCCAAGGGGCGTACACGGGAAAGCTCGTTTTGTGCCCTCACCAGTTCGGTCTGTGCGCTGGCAACCTGGCTTTTCTCCCTATCCACACTCGTCTGATATTGGATATCATCGATGGTATAAAGCAAAGTGCCCTTTTTTACAAAAGTGCCTTCGCGAAAATTAAGTGATGTGACCCAGCCATCTACCCTCGATCGGATGTCCACGTCGGACTCGCCGTAAACCTGGGCGACGAATTCTTCAAAAATGGGAACATCCTGTTGGATGGCTTTTACAGCATTGATTTGAACGGGGGGGAGCTCCACAACCTCTGTTTTCTTGCATGCCGTCCATGGTAACATAACCGCCACCAAGATTAGGACTTTTACTTGACGCATTGGAATTAGGTGTCTTTTTTTCATGTGTTATGTTCCGAATTGATACTTGGTTTGAAATTTAGCCAATTTAAATTCAGGTTGATCTAAATCGGGTGTGAAATAAGTCAAGATTTCAAGTCAAAAATCCAGGCTGCCTGAAAGCAGGATTGGGGTATTTGTAAAACCCTTCACCCGACTTTACGCCTGCTTTTCCCTGATCCAGCATTCCTTTGAGCAGGGCCGCAAAAGCCTTCGAGCCTTCCTCGTTGTTGTTGACAGTCACATGCCATACCGTATCCAGACCGATGCTGTCCATGATGGCAAAAGGTCCCATATCCACGCGGAAGTTGACCATGTATGATTTATCGATGGCTTCGACACTTCCGACACCATTCGCAAGCAGTTTGCCGGCCGTGCTGAGAATCGCCCCAAGCATGGCATTGAACAGATAGCCATGGTTTTCTTTTTGGATCACGACAGGCACTTGTTCCAAGGACCTACCAAATGCCTCCAAAACAGGAATCAATTTTGGATCAGTACCGGGATGTGGCATGATGTCCACGCCCTTCGCATAAAACACATCGTGAAAATGAAGTGCGCAGAACCGCTCCGGTCTTCCCGAAATCTCTGCAAACATGGAGGGTAGGAGAAACGAGGTATTTGTGGTAAAGATGGTCTTTTCAGGCGCTATTCGGCCAAACAGTTCCCAAACCTCATTTTTCACCTTCACATTTTCCAAAACGCTTTCGTTGATGATGTCGGCATCTTGTACCGCAACTTGTGGGTTGTCGGTGAAAACAATGCCTTGAATCGCGTTCAATCCCGAGTCCGCTTCAAAACCACTGCTTTTCGCCAATTGGTGGACGATCGTTTCCATTGTCTTCTTGGATGTATCCAAGGCCTTTGGGTTGATATCATAAATGCGGACGTTGAATTGCGATAACGCGGCCTGGAGAGCCACACGGGTACCAAGTGTACCAGCGCCAAGGATGCAAACATTTTTGATTTTCATGGTCTTCGGTTTAAATCTTTTCGGTTTCAATACTTTTCATGGCTTTTTTGCCGCAGGCTTCGACTACATGGATCAGGCCGGCAAATCGCTCATCTTTCGCGAAGCCCAAGGAGTAGCGCTTGAATATTTGCTGTGCGATCACGCCCACCTTGAATAGCCCAAAGGCATAGTAAAACAACATATTGTCCGATGGTAGGGGGCTTTTGGATGCATAATATTGAATGGCTTCCTGCCGCGTAAAATTTCCAGGGACATGCGTCAAATTGAACATCTTCAGGATATCGGGATCACCCGGCTCCGCCCAATACGCCAAACTCGTCCCCAAATCCATCAAGGGATCGCCTACGGTAGCCATTTCCCAATCCAAAACGGCCTTGATGTTTGGGTTTTTTGGACTTTCCAAGACAAGGTTGTCGTATTTGTAGTCGTTGTGAATGAAGCCACTAAACTCGAATTTAGGCATATTTTCCAGCAACCAGCGACTTGTGCGCTCCATTTCGGTCAACTCATGGCTCTTGGCATGTAAGTACCTTTCCGACCAGCCAATTACCTGTCTTTCCACATATCCCTCAGGTTTGCCCATTTTCGCCAAACCTGATTGCTCCATTTCCAATTGGTGGAGTTCCAACAGCCCGTCGAGGGTATTGATCGATAGTTGATGGAAAAAACCTGGACCTAAGTCCAAGCCTGTGGGAATCTTGTTGCGCAGGATCAGCCCATCGACTTTTTCCATGATGAAAAAAGGCGCACCGATGACAGATTCGTCTTCGCAGCATAGGACGGGCTTGGGGACTTTATTATAACCTGCTTTTTGCAAAGCCTCCAAAATCCGATACTCCCGCACCATATCATGCCCCTTGGCAATCCTGAGTCCCAATGGAGGCCTTCTCAAGACCCAGTCCTTTTCCGGTGTATGAATCAAAAACGTCAAGTTTGAGTAACCGCCTTTGAATTGGGTAATGACGGGATCCATGGCCTGAATGTCCAGATGGGCTTCCAGATAGGGGAATAGGTTTTCCAATCCTAGCGGTTCCTTGTTCATCCCTGCGTGTATTGTTTGAGGATTTTCTTTGCTAAAACGGACTTATGCACCTCATCCGGACCGTCATAAATCCGTGCCCCACGCTCGTGTCGGTACCAAAAGGAGAGGAGCGTATCATCGGTAATGCCGAGTGCGCCATGGATTTGGATCGCGTGGTCCAAGGTTTTCATCAATACATCCGATACAAAAAACTTGATCGTAGATATATCCTCTTTTGCGGCTTTGGCGCCTTGGGTATCGATCTTATAGGCGGTGGCCATGACGAGTAGGGCGGAGGCCTTGATGGAGGCTGCAGTTTCGGCGATCCAGTTTTGTATGGTTTGTTGGCCAGCCAAAGGCTTACCCGGGTCGAGTTCCCGGGCAATAGCACGGCGGCACATCATTTCCAAGGCCCGATCACATATGCCAATCCAGCGCATACAATGATGGATGCGGCCGGGTCCGAGTCTTTCCTGCGCCAAGGCAAAACCTTCCCCTTCTTTGCCGATGAGATTGCTGACTGGCACCCTGCAATTCGTGAACCTCACTTCCCCATGGGAGAGATAATCCTCGCCGAAATCGCCCATGATGGGGATATTGCGTACCAATTTGTAGCCGGGATTATCCAATGGCACCAAAATCATGCTTGCCCGCTGATAGGGATTCGGGTTTGCAGGGTCGGTGACAGCCATCACGATCGTGAATGCAGCCCCATCAGCCGAAGAGGTGAACCATTTGTGTCCGTTGATGACATAATCGTTTCCGTCCCGGAAAGCGGTCGTGGATAGATGGACAGGATTGCTGCCGGCATGTTGCGGTTCGGTCATGGCGAAACAGCTTCGGATATCGCCTTTTTCCAATGGATGCAGGTATTTTTCCTTTAACTCCGCATGGGCAAATTTGTGCATCAGCTCCATATTGCCGATGTCGGGGGCGTTGCAGTTGAAGATATAGTGTCCCAAGGGGCTTCTTCCCAAAACGCGGGAAACTTCTGCGAATTCGCTCAAACTTAGTCCCAGCCCGCCTGAGGAGGTCGGAAGATGTGGCGCAAATAAGCCTAAATCCTTGGCCTTTTGCCTTATAGCTTTCAGCTTGGGTAAGGTGTTTCTGAACGAGCCATAGATGGCCTCCATTTCGATTGGGAATACATTTTCTTCCAAAAATGCCTCATATCTCGGCAGCAAGCGCTGCACATTTTCTCCTGAAAATTGGGTGATAAATTCCATGCGCTAACCTTAAATCGTGAATCCCCCGTCTGCGGTGACGATACTGCCGGTGGTGTAAGATGAGGCTGCAGAAGCCAAAAATAGGGCTGCCGCACCGATTTCCTCAGGAGCGCCAATGCGCTTTATCGCCATCATCTTCATCATCTGATGCATGAGCTTTTCGTTGCTCCACAAGGCCTCTGCGAATTTTGTTTGGATCAGACCGGGGCAAATTGCGTTGACACGGATCTTGTGATCACCCCATTCCTTGGCATATACCTTGGTAAGGGAAATCAAGGCAGCTTTACTGACGCTGTAGATGCCCAATCCGGGTTCGGGGGATATTCCTCCAATGGAACTGATATTGATTACGGATGCACCCGAAGATGCCCTCAAGTACGGGAAACACAGGTTCATCAGGTGAAAAGGCGCTTTCAGGTTGACATCGATGATCTTGTCAAATGCTTCCAAAGACGTGTCGTGGACGGGTCCGTATACCGGGTTGGTCGCGGCATTGTTGACGAGGATATCGATTTGGTTGTACTGTTTGACGGTGGCATCGACTAGTTTTTCGAGGGCCTCTTTTTGGCCGACATGGCAGGCGATGCCAGTGACGTCGTAGCCTTTTTGACGGAGTTGGCTGGCCATTTCATACAAGGATTCCTGTTTGCGGCTGCTGATGACCACTTTCGCTCCCGCAGCTGCAAAAACCTCGGCTATCGCAAAGCCGATGCCCTTGCTCGCTCCAGTGATCAAGGCAACCTTGTTTTCTAGAGAAAAGAGTGATGATAAATTCATTTCTAAAGGTTATTTGAGTTTATCGACAAGTTAGAAAAACTAGTGTGTATTGGCTATCACTGGTCAAAAAATCCCAACTATTTATCGAGAATTGCTCATTCGAAAAAATGTAATTCAGATCGTGGACGACGTCGGGCAGCTTTTTTGAAGTTTAACTGCCAACTGCATCAATGGGGCCCCTATTTTTTGACAGTAGGTTTTCAGCATATCGGTTTTGTGTTTTTGAAAACCCTCATTCCATAACCATAGAAACAATCCCGTCTTCCTCGAGGTTTTGAAACAATCGTGCCACCATAGGCAGTGATTTTTACTTATCTTTCCCATTCAGATTTACCCAAATAATTCAACGATGAAACAAATCATTTTCCACCAAACCGGTCTGCCTGCTGAAGTCTTGACACTTGAAGAGGCGGCGATTCCCCAACCAAAGACTCACGAGGTTTTGATCAAGGTAACTGCCCGCAATATCAACCCCTCCGACATCATGTTTGTCAGGGGGATGTACGGCATTACGCCTCGGCTTCCCAGCAGTGCAGGATTTGAAGCGGTAGGAATCGTGGAAAAAACCGACGAGAAAAACACGATTCCCGTTGGCGCAAAAGTCGTTTTCACAGCCATCGGAACCTGGAAGGAATATGTCTGTGTCCCTGCTGCCATGGCTATTCCCGTTCCCCCACAGATGCCGGACGAGATCGCATGTCAGGCCTTTGTCAATCCATTGACCGCTTACGCAATGGTCGAAAGTAGTGGTCTAAATGCAGGTGATTGGCTTTTGATCACTGCGGGCGCTTCCGCCTTTGGGAAATTGGCCATTCAGTTTGCCAAGCAGAAGGGGATCAAAGTTGCCTGTACTGTGCGGCAAGATGCCCAAAAAGGCTATTTGACCGAACTTGGGGCCGATTTGGTGATAAACACCGAAACCGAAAAGCTTCAAAAAGTAGTCATGGAGAAGACTGGAGAAGGAGTACATGTGGTGTTTGATGCCGTAGGAGGCGTCCTCGGTGCAAGGGCTTTGGCAAGTTTACGGGTAGGAGGGAAGATGATGGTTTTTGGATTGCTTAGCTTGGAGAATATCCCACTGAATTCAGGTCTTTTGATTTTCAAAAATCTCAAAGTCGAAGGATTTTGGCTGACTACCTGGATCGAAAGCCTGTCGGCGGAGGCGAGGCAAAAAGCATTCAAGACCGTTTTTTCCCATCTTTTGGGACAGAGCGTCAAATTGGACGTGGCAGCTTCCTATCCCTTGGAGCAGTTCAAAGAAGCATTGGAAGCATACGAGAAAGGCGGAAGAAACGGCAAGATTTTATTGGTTTCATGACGTAGCAATCTTGTGAATAAGATAAGTTGATGGGGCTCTGATTCGCCGTAAAAAAAAACGGCGTTTTGGGGCCCTATCGTTTTTTGGAGATTGAAAGTGCTTTCAATATGGATGAGCTCCCTGTTTAATTTGGGGAGAGGAATTTTTCAAGAGTCTCATCCTTTTTTCCTCACCATCTCCAAGCTTTCCCGCAAAATATGTCCCATGTTATTGCAGTCCAGAAACTTTGGATTGTTGTAGTGTTTGGCAAGCTCCTGCCTGAGGGAGGCGATGTTTTCGGCTGTGGAGATCACGTCGTTTTCCATCGCCAGGAGAAGGTCTTCGATCTCTTTTGCAGAGTTTTTGAGTCGGTTGGCAATCAGCGCACGTTCCTCGCGCTGGTATTGTACCATGGATTCCGGCGTGATATGCTTGATTCCCAATTGGATCAAGGGGTTGTTTTGCTTGAAATACTGTGGCAGATAAACGGACTTTTTTCCTTCAAAAGACTGTTGGTCAAAGTCAATCGCCCGAATCCTATAGTGTGTTTCTTCAAAGTCAGGCGTCACATCGACCACAAAGTTGGAGGAATGCATATCGCCCAAAAGTCTCACAAAGCAACGTTCGTTGAATTTCACAAACTCCTTGGCCAAGCGAATCACGTTGAGGGATGGATCATTGAGATGCTTTTTGATGAATTGCTCCCCTGGAATACCCGCAATATGTTCTTCGATTAGGGTTCCTTCATGAACCAGGTAGTTGATGCGGTTGGGCGAGAGCAAGTGCTCCAATTCGAGGCCATAAACACGTGAAGCATCCGCGTTTTTGATATAGAAATAGTCAAAGTTATCGTTGATCTTGTTGACAATTCTAACACGGAACGGCTGCGTATTGCCATAGATGCACAGGTCGATGCGGTCGACAAAAAGGTGCTGCATGACCGACATGTCGCCCTCCGCCTTTAGCAAAGCATAGATTTTCTTGACGTTGTAATGAATGTCCTCCCGGTCTGATTCTGCAAAAAGTACTGTCTCCCAGTGGGTGTCGTTTCCTTTAGAATCATACAAGGGGAAAGAACCTGAATACCGCAACAAATCCCTGTAGTGTATCGGAACTTCCACCTCCCGCCCATAAGCCTGCAAGAACTTGCGCAAGCCAGTCGAAATAGGGTAGATGATCTTTTTCCTGCTGATCAGGGCCATTTGTTGAATTGTTAATGCCGCGCCATTTCCCGTTCCTCGGGACTGAGGTTTCTATCAAACACAAAGGGGCCAAAGGGCAGTATCGCTGCGACGAGTGCGAAAAACGTTTTGCCGAATTTCCAATCAAGTTTGTGCGCAGTGGGAAATACCATGTACACATAAACCACAAACAAAACCCCATGTGCCCAGCCAACATATGTAACAGCCAAGGGCATATCCATGACATATTTCAGCGGCATCGCTACAAAAAGCAGCAGCAGAAAGGAAATCCCTTCGATGATACTGATGGCCCGAAAACGCCTGAGCCATTTCGCTTGTTCACTTTTTCCTTCCATGAGTTCTATTTCTTGATGTTGAATAGTATCTGAATTTCTTTCCAAAGTAGTTTCTTCAGCTCCTTGCTTTCGGAAATTGCCCCCAAGGAGTCGGCAAACAGGTATTCAATCCCATCTTCTTGTACGATTTCGTATTTGCTTTTCTGAAAGGACATCAGGTCATGCCTTACCAAACCAAACACGACTACCCTGGAAGGTCCTAGATTGGTGATGCTTTCCATGGGAAGACCTTCCAAATGTTCCGCAGAGACCAGTGCCATATCCTTCAGAGAACACTGCAGCGCACCAAACAAGTTGAATAGCATCTCGCGGAGTTCGGCTCTCAGGTCCATTTCCTCGTGGATTACGAGGATACCTTTTTCAAATCCTCCCTCAAATGTGATGGAAGGTGTTTCGTCGAGTGTTTCGACCGATTCCGTGGAAGCGTCGACCGGCTCTTCCCCGCGACTTTGGAACTTTGTGTAATCATGTTTTTCGCCAGGGACTAGGTAAATTTCTTTGTCCAAAAACAGGCTTAATAGCTGGAGATTCATGTTTTCCATGGTTGCAAATTGCTCAAAAATCGCCTCAATCCAACTCCTCCGCGAAAATTATCTGGGCATTTTGATTATTGGTTTTCGCCGGTAGGTCCAGCGGTTTCTTCCAATTGATCCTCCTCCGTGATTTTTCCAACCTCGATGATGGGATTCTCGGCGTTGCCGGTGATTTTGATCGGAATTCCAAAGATGCCCAAAGGTGGAAGCCCCAACCTAAAGGCGATGCTCATGTCTCCATCGAGACTGACCTGTCCTTCAAACCTTGGCCTGAATCCGGCAATGCGCATCCTTGTACGCTCGATGGTCATGAGGTTGTTGGCGATTTTAGTCTTGATCTGGACGTTGGAAAGGCTGGGGTCCCGAAGTTCGGCATTGTCGGTATCCTTGGCGATGGTGTTCATGAGCTTAAATCCCTTCAGGCGGATATCGTCCAAGCCAAGTACACCTTCCCCTTGGATCGATGGCATGACAGGATACATGTTGGCGTCAAGTTTCCCGGATAGTTTGTAGTCTAGAGATGCCTTTCCCGAGGCATAGGCTGCCGCGGATGCCATTTCCCTGAAAAGACTGATTTCTTGGTAGGCCCGCTGTATATCAAATCCACTGGCCTTGATCCGGTAGGAAAAGCCTGCCTCCCACGGCGAAAAGGCTTGATAATCACCATCCATCAGGAATTGCGCGCCAATGAGCTCAAAGGTTGTGTTGTCCATGACGAGTTTCGTATCCTTCACCGATAGGTTCCCCTTGAATTTTTCCAATTTGAGATCGTCCCAAACGACTTCCCCAACGGCGGCATTCATTTGAAAATCCACCCCGGAAGGTATCATCACCACGCCCGCAGCCTGCGAAATACTGTCAGTCGCGTTGGTGGAATCACTGCCGTATTCGGCAAAAAACATAAAGTCGTTGACCAATATTCTCGGGCTTTTGATGTCCAGTTTTCCAGAAAGTGGGCGGTCCGATTCCGTTGCGTAGGCTATCAGTCCATACAGGTAGCCCGATGCTTGGAGCGAGTTTTCGAGGTATTTCGCCTCAAAATCCTCCAGGTAAAGCCGATCTGCGTCCACCCGGAGTCTACCCGTCACCACTTGGACCGGATGGGGTACCCAATCGGGTCTCAATTGGATATTTTCCATTACCACCGTGCCTTTGTTGTCCAGCCGCCCAAATCGGCCTGCCATGGCATCGGATTGCTGGCCTTTCATCTCCAGATCTGTGAGGATATACCCCGACAGATCATATCCTTCGACCCCAAAGGTTCGGTAGAGTTTCCCCAAATCGATCCTCCCCTTGGAAACCACCTCATACCGTATATCTTCCAAGTTGGAAAGATTGGCCGTCAGTGTAAACGGACTTCCCGCAAAGCTGAATGAGACAGGGTGGAGATCAAAAGTCGCATCTTCGAAGGTGCCTTTTTCACTGAGGATGTCCAGGGACAAGGACGCATCCTCGATCGCCTCTGGCGCATAGGGAGTCCTAAGCAATCCATCGTTAAGTTTGAAATTCGCCCTTGCTACGGGGAAAGTCATATTGGCTTCATCATAGGCACCTTTGGCTGTCAATCCCACATCCAATTGGCCGCCAAGCACAAAACCACTGTCCAAGGGATAGAAGCGCACTATTTCGCTGAGGTTGACACTTGCATCCAATTTCGCGTCGATCTGTGGGTTGATGATCGAATTTACTTTCAGGTAGCCTTCGGCAAAATTGTCGAGCATCCTGAACCGAAGATTCTCGATACTTCCCACCATATGGTCAGGAATGCTGTCGGGACTTTGAAGCTTTAATTGATAGGAAATATCATGAAGGGCCTCGGGCATGGATATCCAATGCAGGAAGCCTGAATTGAGACTTGATTCAATGGTGAACTTTGGGACACTGGAAGTCTTGTATTTTGGTTTGCGAAAAGAGCCCTCTACCGGCTTGGTCGCATAAACGCCGTCCACGTTGACATTCCAAGTCATCAGTCCTTTCAGGTCATAGGGCTGGATGTCCAAGGCCTGATCCAAAAGTTCCAAATCCACCTTGGCATTGAGTTGACCGGACATTTCGGAAGGATCCAGTCCTTTGACATGGTAATGGCCATTGAGGAATCCATCCCCAAGCTTGAAATGGATACTGTCCAAGGAAACTTCCGTTTTCATCATATTCAAACTGGGGATTGTCAAATCCATCTCCACGTGAAGTTCTTCCAAGGGCACTGCCGCCCTGGAATGGCTGATTTTTCCCCGGTTGATTAGCATGCTCGCAAGGATGCTCGGCATTTGGTTGTCTTCGGCCATGTAAAGCCCCTGCAGGGAAGCCCTCAGTTCGCCCCTGCCCTGGATCTTCAAATTCGACAGCCAAGCTGAGTACGCTTCCGGCACGAGTGACAGCATGTCCTTGAAGTCCACATCCACTGATTCCAATACAAAATTAATATCGTAGCCACCAGTGATGAATTCCAGTTTTCCTACAAAATCCACAGGTAGATCGTTGATCACCAATTGGTTGCGCTCAAAAGTAATGGCCGTAGATTCGGTATTGATTTTGGTCAATAGGTTGGCTTTGACCTGATTTCTCGAAAAGTACCTTACGTCGTCATATTCCAATCCAAAATCCCTGATGCCGATCTCACTCGAAAGGTCAAAAATGGAGGCTTGCAGATTGCCGCTTCCCGAGTAGTCCAAGCCGTCAGCAAGCACAGAAAGTCCAAGATCCGTGTCCTCATATACCAACCTGCAGGATTGCAGCCGGATGTTTTGGATTTGAATGTTGGGTCCAGCCCCGCTTTCAGACTCAACCGTATCGGCAGGTGTCGAGCGAAAGACATCAAAGTTCGCATGGCCTTTGGTGTCCCGTAGGATATTGATTTGGGCATCCACCAATCGTACACTTTTGATGCTGATTTGGTTTTGGAAAAGCGACATCAGGTTTACCCCAAAAGAAAGGTCTTTGGCAAAGAGTAAGGTGTCCTGCTCAAATCCCGGGGCAGATTGCAGCCACACATCGTCCAGCGAAACCGTCAGCGTGGGAAAATGCCTGAAGAAAGTCAGGCTCAAATCTCCAAAACTTATCTCTGAAACCAGTTGCTCATTGAGCAATTCTTCGACTTGGCTTTTGGCTTTTTGCTTAAAAAATATGGGGAAAATAGCCATCAGCAGCAACAAGCCGCCCAGTCCGATTCCAAGGATTTTGGCGGATTTCAACCAGAGTTTCTTTCGGTGCTGATTCATCTTGAAGACTTGCCTTTAGATAGATCCAATAATGGCTTTCAACTCATCGGCACTCAGGTGGAGGATTTTGACCTTCAGAGTCACGGGCGAAATCGGTTCATCCTTGGCATCCCGGTCCACGGCAACAATACGGTCCACGATATCCATGCCTTTGATGACATGTCCAAAAATCGTGTAATCCCCATCAAGCCTTGGGATTCCGTTTTTGTTTTGCACGATATAAAATTGGCAGCGGGCCGACACCTTGCCGGGGTTGTTATCTCTACCGGCACCCACAGCGCCGTACCGATGCTTGAGATTGGGGTGAAATTCCGGTTCAAGCAAATATTCTGGATCATTGAAGCCCTCTTCCGTATCCGGGCAACCACCTTGCGCCACAAAATTGGGGATAACGCGGTTGAAGGTCAGCGAATCCCAATAGCCTGCCTCGGCAAGTTGGATGAAGCTTGCCTTATGTTTTGGCGTTTCATCAGAAAGCTGGATATAGATGTTGCCGAGCGGTGTTTCAATCAGGCCTATCGGCTGTTTTGCTTGGGGGAAGGCAGGGTGATTTCCGACCAAAAGTATCAGAATCAAGAGTGGGAAAATGGGGGAGCGCATGCCGTTTCAATTTGGTATTCAAGTACGGAAAAAAACAGCAGAATGCCCGCCAAATGCGAAAAATACCGTAAACAGGGTATTTTTTTTGAGAATCATGTTGCTTAGTTTTATAGAATTCAACTTTGAAAAAAGACGACCCCAATCGAAGTTATCAATTGGGGCCCTCTTAGATGTTTTCACAACGGAATAATCCTTATTGTGAATTGCTTCAAAATGTTGTTTCAAACTTAGGGAAATATTTTTAAAGAAAGTAGCGAATGAAAAAGATTTTGGGATTGGATTTGGGTAGTACATCGATAGGATGGGCTTTAGTAAATGAAGCAGAAAATGAAAGCGAGCGGTCTTCAATAATAAAGCTTGGAGTTAGAGTAATTCCGTTGACAACAGATGAGCAGGGGAATTTCGAAAAGGGAAAGGCTATTACCACAAATCAAGATCGGACGTCAAAACGAAGTGCAAGGAGAAACCTTCATAGGTATAAACTTAGAAGAAAAGAACTCTTGAAGGTTCTAGAACAAAGTGGCTTGATCACAAAGGATTCGATTCTTACAGAAGAAGGTGCAAACTCCACTTTTCAAACGTTAGAGTTGAGGGCAAAAGCAGCAGTTGAAAGAATTGAAAAAGATGAATTTGCAAGAGTTCTGATTTCCATCAACAAGAAAAGAGGATATAAGAGTAGCCGCAAGGCAAAGAATGAAGATGAGGGCCAGCTAATTGATGGAATGAAAGTTGCGATGGACCTCCATAAAAGGAATATAACACCAGGGCAATTTGCTCTGGAAATTTTTAGGCAAGGCAAAAGATTTCTTCCCGATTTTTATCGATCTGATCTTCAAAAAGAATTTGATCAAATATGGAGAGTTCAAAGTGGTTTTTACCCTGAGATACTTTCAGAAAGTTTAAAGAATCAGTTGATTGGAAAAAATCAAAAAGCGGTTTGGGCAATTTGCGAAAAACCTTTCGGAATAGTTGGGGCTAAAAGAAATACATCCGGTTTCGAAAGAAAATTGGAAAATTATCAATGGCGAGCTGAGGCCACTCAAAAACAAGTGAGCTTAGAGCAATTGATTGTGGTTCTCCAGGAAATAAATGCTCAAGTCAATAGCTCCAGTGGATATCTGGGAAGTATTAGTGATCGGAGTAAAGAACTCTATTTTAATAGCCAAACAGTTGGACAATATCTTTTTGATCAAATCAAAGTTGACAGGCATAAAAGATTAAAGGGCCAAGTTTTTTATAGAAAGGATTATGAAAATGAATTTGACATAATCTGGAACTCACAGAGTAGGTATCATTCAGAACTTAATGACGAGCTAAGAGAAACATTAAAAGATATTGTCATTTTCTATCAACGAAGACTCAAATCCCAGAAAGGGTTAATTAGTGTTTGCGAATTAGAAGGTAGGGAGACTGAGGTAATAGTAGATGGAAAGAAAAAGTCCAAACTTATTGGTCCAAAAGTCTCTCCAAAATCCTCCCCATTGTTTCAAGAGTTTCGGGTTTGGCAACGTTTGAATGATCTTGAGGTAATTAGTAAAAAAGATCGGGCTAAGAGAAGACTTGAGCCAGATGAAAAGCAAATCTTGTTCGAAGAACTTACGGTAAAAGAAAAACTTAGCAAAGTTGATGCGTTAAAGTTGCTTTTTAAGAATCACAAAGAATTAGATCTGAATTTTGAGAAGCTTGATGGAAATCGAACTTCGTTCAAACTTTTTGAGGCGTATCAAAAAATCATTGTTGCATCTGGGCACGATGATTTTGACTTTTCAAAAATGTCCAGCAAAGAAATAAAGAGTATTGTGACTTTAATTTTTGAAGGTCTAGGAATTGATACCGGGATTTTAAGTTTCAATTCAAATCTAGAGAGCGATGAATTTGAAAGGCAACCATACCTTCAACTTTGGCATTTGCTCTATTCCTATGAAGGAGATAATTCTGCCACCGGAAATGAAAGTCTTATCAAAAAGTTGAAATCCAAATTTGGTTTCGAAGAAGATTACGCGAGAATTCTATCTGCTGTGACTTTTGAGGATGATTATGGAAGTTTAAGCTCAAAGGCAATCAGTAAAATTTTGCCTCATTTAAATGACGGTTTATCTTATAGTGATGCGGCATTACTAGCAGGTTATAAAAGCCATTCGCACTCTGAAAACGAGCAAGAAAGAGCAAATAAAACGCTCAAAGAAAAGTTGGAAATTCTTCCTAAAAACAGTTTGCGAAATCCTGTTGTAGAGAAAATCCTAAATCAAACCATCAATGTTCTAAATGCCATTATTGATGAGTATGGTAAACCAGATGAAATAAGGTTGGAATTGGCTAGGGAGTTGAAGAAGAGTGCAAAGGAAAGGGAAGACCTAACTAAAACTATGAATTCTGCCTCCATAGAACATGAGAATATCCGCAGGATTTTGAAAAACGAATTTGGCTTAACATATGTCAGTCGTACCGATATCATTCGATATAAACTTTGGAAAGAGCTAGAGCCTAGAGCTTTTAAGACACTTTATACCAATACCTACATTGCTCCTGAGAAGCTATTTAGTAAGGAGTTTGATATAGAGCATATTATCCCTCAATCTCGATTGTTTGATGACTCATTTTCGAATAAAACGCTAGAATTAAGAAGTGCGAATATTGAAAAAGGAGAGAAAACAGCTTTTGACTATGTATCTGAAAAATTTGGAGAACAAGGTTTAAGAGAATATGAAATCCGAGTTGAGGAACTGTATAAACGAGGGAGTGAAGGAATTTCAAAAGGCAAATACAAAAAGCTTTTGATGAAGGGTACAGAGATTCCTGATGGTTTTGTTGATCGGGATTTGCGGAACTCACAATACATCGCTAAAAAAGCAAAGGAACTTTTGGAGGAAGTTTGTCGAACTGTAAATACCACAACGGGAAGTGTTACTGATCGATTAAGAGAAGATTGGCAGCTCATCAATGTGATGCAGGAGTTGAATTGGGAAAAATATAAGAAACTCGGGCTAACCTATTACGAGGCCAATAGAGAGGGTAAAAATCTACCTCGAATTAAAGATTGGACCAAGCGAAATGACCATCGGCACCATGCCATGGATGCATTGACAGTTGCATTTACCAAATACAACCATGTGCAGTACCTCAACAACCTAAATGCCAGAAGGGACGACGGTAAAAAAATGTCACCAGTTATTAAGGCTATTGAAAACAAGGAGCTTTATAGGGACGATAGCAATAAGTTGAAGTTTAAGCCACCGATTCCTTTAGATGATTTTAGAGCGGAGGCCAAGTGGCACTTGGAGGAAACTCTTGTGTCATTTAAGGCAAAGAATAAGGTGGTGACTCCTCAAAAAAACAAAATCAAAGGAAGTCAAAAAATTCAGAATACCTTGACTCCTCGAGGGCAACTGCATAATGAATCTATCTATGGCAGCATCAAAAGATACAAAACCACTATCTCTAAAGTTGGAGGTAGTTTTAATGAAGAAACGATCGCCAAAATTTCTAAAAAAGTTTATCGAGAGGCTTTATTGAAGAGGCTTTTAGAATTTGGGAATGATCCCAAAAAAGCGTTTACTGGTAAGAATAGTTTAGAGAAAAATCCAATTTACCTCGATAAACTCCAGACCCGGAAAGTACCTGAGAAGGTTAAATTAGTTGAGGAAGAAACAGTTTACACCGTCCGCAAACCAATCGATCCAAACCTTAAATTGGATAAAATCATTGATGAAAAAGTGAAGAAGATTCTTGAAAAACGTCTTCAAGACTTTGGCGGGGATCCGAAAAAAGCTTTTGTCAACTTGGATGAAAATCCAATTTGGTTGAATAAAGAAAAGGGGATTTCAATCAAAAATGTAACAATTACAGGGATAAGTAATGCCGTTGCTCTACACGATAAAAAAGACAAGTTTGGAAACTTGATTTTGGATAAAGAAGGAAAAACACAACCAGTCGATTTTGTCAGTACTAGCAACAATCATCATGTAGCCATTTATAGAGATTCTGAAGGTAACCTTCAGGAAAATGTGGTTTCATTCTTTGAGGCATTAGCCAGAGTCAACGCTGGTATTCCAGTAATTGATAAATCGTTTAAAAGAGCGGATGGATGGGAGTTTTTATTTTCTATTAAACAAAACGAATATTTTGTTTTCCCAAACTCCGAAACTGGGTTTGACCCTCAGGAATTAGACTTAAAGGATGATAAAAATTTTCATTTGGTCGGTCCAAACCTTTTTCGGGTTCAAAAAATTGGTTCAAAGGATTACGTGTTTAGACACCATCTTGAGACTCAGTTGAAGGATTTAAGTGAATTGGAAGGAGTTGTTTTCCACAGATTGAGGTCAACTAGTCGATTAAGCAAACTTCAAAAAGTCCGAATAAATCATCTCGGTGAAATTGTTGAAGTTGGAGAATATTAATCATGGAACCAAGCCAATCTTACCATATCTACAATCACGCCAACGGGTCGGAGAATGTTTTCCGGGAGGAGGAGAATTACCGGTTCTTTTTGCAGCAATACGCAAAATATTTGGATGGGGTGGTGGATACCTACGCCTATTGCCTGATGCCGAATCACTTCCACCTGCTGGTCGGAGTGAAAGATCGGACATCCTTAGCGTTAACTTTTCCAAAGTTCGAAACTTTGGAAAAGTTGGTCTCAAAGCAGTTTTCGAACTTCTTCAGCTCCTACACCCAATCATTCAACAAAGTTTATGACCGAAGGGGGAGTTTATTTATAAAAAACTTCAAAAGAATCCCCATTCGTGACGAGCGCCAATGGCAGGAAGCATTTCTCTACATCCATTTGAATCCAGTCAAGCATGGTTTTGTGGAAAACCAGTGCGACTGGAAATGGTCCAGTTGGCATGCATATCAGCAAATCGGCAAGCCTTCAAACGTCAACCGAGCCTGCTATCTAAATTTCTTTGACGGTTGGGACCATGTCAAGCATGTGATGGAAATGAAAAAAGAATGGTTGATAAACAAGCAACTTGAATAGTCGGAGAGGTAAACTTTTCCAAAGTTCTGAAACTTTGGAAAAGTTTCTTTTTAAAACATAAGCCATGATCAAACGAACGCTTTTTTTTGGCAATCCTGCCTACCTCAGCACCAAGAATGAACAACTTCTGGTGAGCTTCCCCGACGAACAACCCGATCGGACAGTGCCCATCGAAGATGTGGGCATGATCGTGCTCGAAAATCAGCAGATTACCATCACCAACGGGCTGTTGGCCAAATTGACTGATCTCAAAGTCGCCGTGGTAACATGTAACGCGCAGCACCTGCCGGATGGGATTTTGCTTCCGATGCATGGCCATACCGAGCAAACCGAACGTATCCGCTACCAATTGGAAGCCAGTCTTCCCCTCAAGAAAAATCTTTGGCAACAAACGGTCGAAGCCAAAATTAGAAACCAAGCGGGGCTTTTTGAGGAAAAAGGAATCCCAAACCAAAAGCTACTGCATTTGGCAAAAAACGTGAGTTCTGGTGACACGGGCAATCACGAGGCACAGGCAGCGGCCTATTATTGGCAGCACCTTTTTGGGATAGATGATTTTAATAGGGAACAAGCCGGCATTCCTCCCAACAACCTGCTTAACTACGGCTATGCGATTTTACGCGCAGTGGTCGCTAGGGCGTTGGTGTCCTCGGGCATGTTGCCAAATGTGGGTATTTGGCATCGAAATAAGTACAATGCCTATTGTCTGGCAGATGATATCATGGAGCCCTTTCGGCCTTATGTGGACTTGGTCGTGGCCCATATCGTGGAGACGGAGGATGATTATACGCAGTTGACAACGGCCCTGAAGAAGGAACTGCTTTCGATTCCGGCTTTGGATGTACGAATCGATGGACAAAAAAGCCCGCTGATGGTGGCTGCAAGTCGCACGACGAGCAGCTTGTTTGAATGTTTTGCGGGAATCAGTCGCAAAATCATATATCCGGAATATGGAGGATAAATATTTTTTAAGACTTAACCAATATCGTACTTTGTGGGTATTAGTGTTTTTTGATCTGCCGACAGAAACCAAGAGGGAAAGGAAAATTGCCAGTACCTTTCGAAAGAAACTATTGGATGACGGGTTTGCGATGTTCCAGTTTTCGATCTACATGCGCTTTTGTGCCAGTAGGGAAAATGCCGATGTGCATATCCGGCGGGTAAAGAAAAATCTTCCCCAGAAAGGAAAAGTGGGTATCATGTCGATCACAGACAAGCAATTTGGAATGATGGAAATTTTTTATGGGACCAAAGCGGTCGAGCCTGAGGCGCCTTCGCAGCAGTTGGAGTTGTTTTAGGAGATTGAACTTTTCCAAAGTTCCAAACTTTGGAAAAGTTGACCGGCGGACCTGCCAGGTTTCCAAAACCGGCCAAGTCTTTTGCAAATTCCTGAAAAACAGGCTTTATTTTTTATTTCTATTTTGGTACATAAAAAACAGCATACCAGCCACTTAGCGTGGGGTATGCTGTGATTTCCCTAGGAAAGTAACATTTTGAAAGCAATTCACAACTGATTAATTATTGACAAAACCCTGTCAAATGCTGTGATTTCCCTAGGAAAGTAACATTTTGAAAGCAATTCACAACAAATTGTTTCAGCATTGATGTTTCCCAACAGCTGTGATTTCCCTAGGAAAGTAACATTTTGAAAGCAATTCACAACTTGATTTGCTTAACTACGAATGTGGCACTTGCTGTGATTTCCCTAGGAAAGTAACATTTTGAAAGCAATTCACAACATTAATGACACAATCCTAACCGCTATCTACGCTGTGATTTCCCTAGGAAAGTAACATTTTGAAAGCAATTCACAACCTCTATGTAGTGGAAATATTTGCAGATACGGCTGTGATTTCCCTAGGAAAGTAACATTTTGAAAGCAATTCACAACAAAATGGAAAGGAAAACGCAGGACAATATTGCTGTGATTTCCCTAGGAAAGTAACATTTTGAAAGCAATTCACAACGCTCCCGACTTGACTGGCGACACTATCAAAGCTGTGATTTCCCTAGGAAAGTAACATTTTGAAAGCAATTCACAACCAGATTCACGCATTCCAGCTTGAACCGGGTGCTGTGATTTCCCTAGGAAAGTAACATTTTGAAAGCAATTCACAACTAGCGTAGGCAATACCAACATACAATCCGAGCTGTGATTTCCCTAGGAAAGTAACATTTTGAAAGCAATTCACAACTTGAGGTTATGAATACCACTATCAAGCAAGGCTGTGATTTCCCTAGGAAAGTAACATTTTGAAAGCAATTCACAACCAGGTATTTTGACTTTGCCTATTGAAATGTGCTGTGATTTCCCTAGGAAAGTAACATTTTGAAAGCAATTCACAACTGGCTGCGCAGTCGGTGCTGCGGCTGTTTGCTGTGATTTCCCTAGGAAAGTAACATTTTGAAAGCAATTCACAACGTACCACTAGCATGGATAATGACTCCCTTTGCTGTGATTTCCCTAGGAAAGTAACATTTTGAAAGCAATTCACAACTGTTGATCACGAACTCTTCCCAGTCGAATGCTGTGATTTCCCTAGGAAAGTAACATTTTGAAAGCAATTCACAACATTCAGAGACAGAGACGTCGGTCTCCATGTGCTGTGATTTCCCTAGGAAA
Organism: Mariniradius sediminis; assembly: GCF_021491425.1. Classification (NCBI taxonomy): domain Bacteria; kingdom Pseudomonadati; phylum Bacteroidota; class Cytophagia; order Cytophagales; family Cyclobacteriaceae; genus Mariniradius; species Mariniradius sediminis. Next base: position 69,575 of record NZ_JAKEVZ010000017.1, read on the forward strand.
GTAACATTTTGAAAGCAATTCACAACCTAGTAAGACAGGTACATCCGTAGGCCTGAGCTGTGATTTCCCTAGGAAAGTAACATTTTGAAAGCAATTCACAACATTGGCAAGCCGATATGGCTGGCGTAAAGGCTGTGATTTCCCTAGGAAAGTAACATTTTGAAAGCAATTCACAACCCTCTAAGCTTTTTTGTAAACTCGGTTCCAGCTGTGATTTCCCTAGGAAAGTAACATTTTGAAAGCAATTCACAACGTCATCGTCTCTAGGGCCTATTGATGCGCAGCTGTGATTTCCCTAGGAAAGTAACATTTTGAAAGCAATTCACAACTAGTCAGGATTGCGCTCAAAGAATGAAAGAGCTGTGATTTCCCTAGGAAAGTAACATTTTGAAAGCAATTCACAACAACAACCTGGTCGTGAAGGCCGATGCCTTTGCTGTGATTTCCCTAGGAAAGTAACATTTTGAAAGCAATTCACAACCGTTCGATTGGGAAGAAGCGCCTGACCCAAGCTGTGATTTCCCTAGGAAAGTAACATTTTGAAAGCAATTCACAACAACTGAGTCTTGCCGGATGGCGTCCACTTGGCTGTGATTTCCCTAGGAAAGTAACATTTTGAAAGCAATTCACAACCAGAAATCGCATTGACAATATTACCAGTCAGCTGTGATTTCCCTAGGAAAGTAACATTTTGAAAGCAATTCACAACATTTGGCTTCGACACGTGACATCAACGCTGCTGTGATTTCCCTAGGAAAGTAACATTTTGAAAGCAATTCACAACATCGTTGTAGGTGACATTGACAGTCGCATTGCTGTGATTTCCCTAGGAAAGTAACATTTTGAAAGCAATTCACAACGTGGTGATTCAGCATATTACCTTGGGGAGGGCTGTGATTTCCCTAGGAAAGTAACATTTTGAAAGCAATTCACAACATCCGGCGATTCAATCCTTTACCTTTGGGAAAAAGCTTTAAACAGTAACCGAATGTCCGATATCACCCTTTCCGAAGCACAGCAATTGGTCGACCAATGGATCAAAACCGTCGGCGTGCGCTATTTCAACGAACTCACCAATACGGTCATCCTGATGGAGGAAGTCGGGGAACTCGCGCGTATCATGGCGCGAAAATATGGCGAACAATCATTCAAGGAATCGGATAAAAATCGGGACTTGGCGGATGAAATGGCCGACGTGCTTTGGGTCTTGATTTGCCTTGCCAACCAGACCGGGGTGGATTTGACAGAGGCTATGCACAAGAATTTTGAGAAGAAAAATATTCGCGACAGGGACCGCCACCACAACAATCCCAAGCTGAAATAAAAAAACCGGGTATAGCCCGGTCTCTCTTTTTTGGTATTCAATCTCTACTTCTATTCTAACAGTTGGACGAGTATCGGTACTTCCCGGCTTCCCAGCATCCTATCTTCCCAAATTCCCGTATTCGCCATCCACTCATCCCAACCAATTGCTCCAAGGAATCCTGGACAAAATCAGCACCAAGCCGATCGCATACATCATGTAAATGGACCTGAATTTGGCACGACTGAGCTCAAATTTCTTAGCCCTTGTATATCCAAGAGTTATAAACACAATCGCCAAGATGTTGATCAGGGGATGTTCCAAAGTAGTCAATCTAGCGACAGGATCTTTCATCGCTTCTCCCGACAGGAGGCTGATGCCCACAGGACTTACGAAATAGAGGACCAAGCCGACCAAGAGCTGTACGTGGGAAAGGATAAAGGCTATAAGGGCGAATTTTCTGTCCTTTTCGGTAAACTCCCTGTTGCTCAATGAACCGACCAAGGCATAAATGATCACAATCACCAAAGCCGCCAAAGCCAGATAGGCAAGGCCAGAGTGTAGATGTTTTATTCCGATATACATAGTTTTTATTTTTTGTTAAAATAAGTTAGGGAAGGCTACAATTTCCAAATTTTAAACCCGAAAAAGAGAAATCCTGGGGGAGGTTTTCGTTCTGTTCCTACGTTAGTTTGGTGTTATTCACAGAATTATTTTTTGGTTTGGTCCAATTCAAATCGACGTGACGCTATTCTTCAAAGGAATCGGGATTTGTCTTGAGGGCATCGTAAACATCCTTTAGCGCATCGTCATCCTCTGCCAAAACCACGAGCTGATCATTTTGTTCGATAACAGTGTTGCCCTGCGCAGTCAAGTATTGGTCTCTTCGCTTGATCATGGCAATACTGGCATTTTTTGGAAACCCAAGGTCCAGAATTTTTTTTCCAACGATTTCATTTGTCGGCTCTACGAGCACTTCTATCAGTTTTGTCTTTGCTGTCTCATTGAGGAATGAGTCTATCACGGATTTTGGTTTGGCGGAGGAAGGGAGGAGGACCCGAAGCCAGTCGGCCATTTTTGTCAGGGTCGTCCCCTGCAATACCACCGAGGTCACGGAAATGAAAAACACGAGATTGAAGATCGCATGGGCTTTGTCGATACCCGCAATCAGCGGATAGGTGGCAAAAACAATCGGCACGGCGCCACGTAGACCAACCCAAGAGATATACCAGCGCCTGCGGGCCTTCATCTTGAAGGGAATGAGGGAAATAAAAACCGCAATCGGCCGTGCAAGAAAGATCAGAAACAGAGAGGCCGCCAATCCTAAGCCCACATAAGGAATCATATCTGTCGGATTGACAAGCAGGCCAAGGGTCAAGAACAACACGATCTGCATCAACCAAGCAATCCCGTCATATAGTTTGAGAATCGTACGCTTGTGAATGAGTTCCTGGTTGCCGAGATATACCGCGCACAGGTAGACTGCCAAAAAACCATTGCCTCCCATAAAATCCGTGAAGGAAAAGGTGATGAACATCAGGGCAATCACGAGAACAGGATATAGCCCTTCAAAGTCCAGATTGATTTTGTTGATCGAGTACTTGCTGATCCAACCGAAGCCAAGACCCAAAACCCCACCAAGTATCATCTGTCTGAAAAAGACTAAAACCAAACTGCCGTAGGACATTTCTGGATTCACCACCAACCCTAGGAATGCAATCGTAAGTACATAGGCCATCGGGTCGTTACTCCCGCTCTCAAGTTCAAGCGTAGATCGCAGTTTATACTTGAGTGCCAGACTCTTGGAACGTAAGACCGAAAAGACGGCCGCCGCATCCGTCGAAGAAACGATGGATCCCAAAAGCAGACTCTCATAGATCGTAAAGTCTGAAATCCACCAAAAGAAAATCCCCAAGGAAAATGCGGTGATCAAAACACCCAAGGTCGAAAGTGTGATGCCTTGGGCCAGGACGGGCTTGATTGAATGCCAGTTGGTATCAAGGCCTCCTGAAAATAGGATGAAATTGAGGGAAACGATCCCGACAAACTGTGCCGCGGCCGAGTTGTCAAACTGTATCCCCAAACCATCAGATCCAGCCAACATCCCTACTCCCAAAAAGAAAATCAATGTCGGCACCCCAAATTTATAGGATGTTTTGCCCACCAGTATACTGATTAGCAACAGGACCGAACCGATTAACAATATATTTTCGGAAGAAATACTCATAGGCTTTTTTAGTACTACAGTTGGTTTGACGGCCTAATAATATCAAGAAATCGCTTTAAAATTGATGTGAAGCTGATCAATGGATACAAATACTTTTTTGATCAACCTTTCTTAACAAAACAATTGGTTGTTTGCAATCAAATTTTAACCCCCATTTGAATCGTTGTTTTTTGAATTCTCGATCGGAAGAGTTGCCTGATTGTGAAAAGTACCCTAATCAAATTGCAGCACCGAATCAACCGCCAAAATACTCGTAGTGGCTTTTCTCCAACGTTTGCTACAATATCGTATTTTTGATTGTGGCTGGTAAAAAGTTCGACAGGATTTTTCGGGCCAATATATTTTCCCGTTGAGCTGTATGATTCAAACTTGAAATTAGATCACCCATGACTGATTTTCTCAAAAAAGCGAAGAATTACTGGATTTCGGATGCAAGCTTTCTTTCCTTGTTTCTGATGCTGTTTGCAACGGTTTTTCTATTGCCCGTCATGATCGACAACGAACAGGAAAGTACCGTGTTTCTCAATATGATGTTTGTACTACTCTTCTTCGTAGGTGTGTTTTCATCTAGGGAGAGAGTTTTTTTGGTTTTTTCGATCTCACTCTTGTCTATCCATATTGTGTTGAAATTGATCCGTTTTGGCAATAATCCCTACGAGTTCTACCTCTTGGAACGGATCGTAATCCTCGGTAATCTCCTGGTATTTGTCATCATAAACTTTCGTTTATTATTTCGGGATGATCAGGTCAATCTGTACCGCATTGTCGGTGCTGTAAACGTCTATTTATTGGTGGCATTGGTTGGGGCGATGGGTTTTGAAATCATCCAACTCACCCACGGTCAGTCGATTGGTGGCTCTGTTGAGTTTGGCGGAAATGAAAAAGATTACGTCCACTACATGTACTACAGCTTGGTTTGCATCACCACGGTAGGCTTTGGGGATATTTTTCCGATCAATATGCCGACCAAAATGCTTTCTGTATTTTTGTCGGCCTTAGGTATTCTATACCCCGCAGTAGTGATCGCCAAGTTGGTTTCATTTCCCATGGTGGCAAAAAAATAGCCCTCCCCATACACTTGAAGAGGAGGGCAGTATATGTCCTTTGTTTTTAATTGAGGCTGAACACCACGACAATATTCGTATCCAAAGATTTGGAAATTGGGCAGTTCAGCTCGGCATCTTTTACACATTCAGCGAACTTTTCCGCGTCGATTCCCGCAACTTTTGCTTTTAAGATCAATTTGGATTCCTGGATTTTTCCGTCTGCCAAGGTGACCACGCCATCCACATGCAATTCTTCCGGAGCGAAACCAGCGCCCGTCAACACAAAACTCAGCTTCATGGCAAAGCATCCCGCATGGGCAGCGGCGATCAACTCCTCGGGGTTTGTTCCGACACCTTGCTCAAATCTGGACAGGTAGGAATATTGGGTTTTTTCAAGTACGCCGGATTGGGTGGACAGGTGGCCATTTCCTTCTTTTCCGGTTCCTTGCCATACGGCAGTGGCTTTTCTTTTCATGTTAGTTTGGATTATAGTTTAAAATAGTGACAAAATTATAGGGTCTTAACACCAAGGTCCTATGAATTGGTTTTGAATTTAATGAAAAAATGTTTTCCGTACTTTCCAAAGCCCTTCACTTAGATTGGCAGCAGATAGTCAATGTTCTGATTGGTTGCGATTGGGTGGACATTTTTTGCAAAATGATGATGTAAGGCAATGCTTTGGATTCCAAGGTCGGGTTCACGTCGTCAATAAGGATACCGTCAAAACAAAAAAAAGTCTCCCAAGGGGAGACTCTTTTCGGTATTTAACTCTTCAATCAAAAGTTTAAAAAATGTGTCGTAGCGCCTTGGCGCAGTTTCTTTCGGTCGTTTTTTGCAAAGCATCTGTGAAGAGCATTCCACTTGTCCTGGTTGGGAGGCCGATGTGCGTGGAAAAAAGGGGGAAAAAAGTCCCCCAAAAGGAGACTCTTTTCGGTATTTAACTCTTCAATCAAAAACTAAAAAAATGCTTTTAATGGGATTGGGTGATTTCATTGATTTTGGTTTTTTCATCGAATTATATTTGTCCAAAGGCTCAGTGCATATCTTTTTCACTTTCCTTGTCTTGTTTCTTGAGTCTCAAGTCTTTTGTCTCCTGTCTCTATTTCTTCTCCTTCTGAAGCTTCAGTTCTGTCCTTCGGTTTTCTTGGTGCTTCTGCTCGCTGCAATCGCCGCTCGCACAGTCATTTATAGGCTTGGATTCCCCAATCCATTCGGAGACGATACGTCTTTTTTCCAAACCACGCTTGCTGAGATAGTCTTCCACAGCTTTTGCTCTGCGCTCGGAAAGTTTCATGTTGTAGTCGTCTGAACCTCGCTGGTCTGTGTGCCCTTGGGGAAGGAGATCCAAACTTGGAATCCGTTGCATCATCAGGTTTACCCGCTCGAGTTCTTTTTTGTGGATCGGTCTTAAGTCTGCTTTGTCAAAATCAAAATAAATGGTCGGCAAGGAGTTGATTTCCTCATTGAGCACGGTGAAGATGTCCGCTGGATCGCAGATATCCCTGCCGATAAATTGACTTGGCAACTTATAGTCCTTTGTCGGGTCAGAAAATGCTTCCAACACCAATTCGCTGCGGCGGTTGAGTTGGTGTTCCGTTTCGGGGCATGGTACGCCATCCCCACAATCGTTGACTCTTTTTTCTTCCCCAAACCATTCCAGTTTCACCCGGTTTCCGGGGATTTCAAAGTTGGAAAGATAGTCCCTGACGGCGTCCGCCCGGCGGTTGCTGAGCGCTTCGTTGTATGCATTGGACGCACGGGAGTCGGTATGGGAATTGACCACCAAATCGAGGAAGTCATATTCTGCCATCAGGTTGGCGATCTTGTCGAGGACAGGTTCGGCATCTTTCCGGATCGCTGATTTGTCCAAGTCATAGTATACGATGTCAACATAGACCGGCGTGCGGTAGGGGATGGGGAAAAGCTTGTATTCCCTATACACCGTGTCGCCCGCAAATCCGATCGTTGATATCTGATCATCAAAGATGGAGAAATGACCTTTTTTGTGGATTTCCAGTTGAAAATCACTCTCGATATCAAGGTCTGCTGAAAGCGCACCGCCTGGAATGCGAAGCGTTTGGATGGGGGAGTTGTTCTTTTTGTTTTTGAGTTGGCTGTTGAAATCAGCCGCCACCAAATTACCGTCGCAGTCGATTATCCTGGCAATGAGTTTTTTGCTCAAATCCTCGATCAGGTAAATGTCGTCCATTCCCATGCCTCCCTGTCTGTCTGAGGAAAGGTATCTTTTTCCTTTTTCCGTCACCGTAAAGGCGAAATCGTCACGAACAGAGTTGAACGGGATACCCATGTTCTCGATTTGGGAATAACTCGAGCCGTTTTCTATGGCGGTGAAAATGTCCATTCCTCCCAAGCCAGGATGGCCTTTGGATGAAAAATACAGCCGATCAGCCAGTTTGAAAGGATGGCTTTCATTCTTTGCGGTGTTGATATCCGAACCTAGATTTACAGGTTGACCAAAGTTCAAGTCATCGTCGTAGGTGACATAATACAGATCATAGCCGCCATTTCCGCCAGGCATATCCGAAGCGAAGTAAATGCGTTTGGATGCCTCATCCACAAAAGGTGTCATCACGCCATGGGAAATTGTCTTGTTAAGCGGGAAAGGTTTGCTTTCACTGATGTTTCCTGACGCATCGATTTTCCCAAAGTAGATCTCAGGATTTACGTCAAACTCCCGCGTTTTCTTGATCTTCTTGATATCGCGGAAAAGGGTGTAAAAAACCAAACCCTTGGATTCCATGAGACTTGGATCAGAAAACTGCATGCCTGCCGTCACATCCGAATTGAAGGATTGAATGTTTCCCTGATCATCTGCACGAAATATCCCGAAATAAGGCCGGTCATTGAAGTCGTTTTTTTCCTCGGAAAATAGATTGTTTTTCGCATCCAACCGGATTGAGGGCTTGAGGGAGGGGTTCTCTGAACCACGATCGCTCGTGAAGTAGCGCACACCGGATTTGCTCTCCACCAATCCATAATCCGAACCATCCGAATTCAGCTCTTGAACCGGGGTCAATTTCACCCTTGCTTCCTTTTTCTGAAGTTCCCGGATTACGGGGAAGTTGATCTCCGGAAAATCAAACTCGTTGTAGGGGCTTCCCTCCAACAAGTCTTCAATGGACTTGCCTTGGTCGATTTTCATCGCCGCAGACAGGTAATTGGAATAATCCTCCTTGCTTGCCTCCTCATGGGAAATGGTTTTTTCCCACCATTTGAAGCTGTTTTCATAGTCCTGCACATTTTGGAAGGAAAGTGCCGCCTGACGTGCTGTCAGGTATTTCGGCTTGGCTGCGTAGGCTTCGCCGTACATTTCGCCCGCGTGGGCGTAATTCTCGAGCACGAACTGTTTGTCCGCATATTTCAATTGGCGGTTTTGGGCTTGAGCCGATACCGCTGTCATGCAAGCGAAGACGATTGGAAGAGTTATTTTGATAAGTCCTTTCATATTGATTGATATATGAGGGTGGAATTGAATGAAATGTTACTTGATGACCTGTATCCAGCCTTTGTATTCATGCTCCTTACCTTGGCGGTCGGTGGCGCGCAGCACGTAGAAGTAAGTACCCGCAACGAGACCTTCAGCTGCCCATGTATTTTGGTAGTTTTTCATCTCGTATACATGGTCGCCATTTCGGTTGAAGATGACGATCTCGTTGCTGACAAACTTGTTGATGCCCTTGATCTCAAACTTGTCGTTCATGCCGTTACCGCTTGGCGTGATCACGTTTGGAATAAAGAACGGATTGATCTGGTTCACGTCAGTGTCTTGGTTGTCCGAAGGATTCAAGTCGTCTTCTTCAGAGGAAACCCTTGCCACATTGGTGATTGACTGTGCCTTGTCGCTATCGATCGCATTTGCCCTTACGCGCAACCTGATAAGGATCGAGGATTTGGCTGGAAGCTGATCAATGGTATAGGTGACTTTGGATCCTGACACGCTTACTTTGGCGGAGAGATTGGGTAGGCTTGGCTCGAAGCTCGAGCTCAAGTAGGTCACCTGTGAAGGAAGCTCATCTACTACGAGGACGTTGGATGCATCTGTTTCTCCGACGTTTTCGACGAGGATTTCGTAGTCGAATTCATCCCCTTCGAAGATTTCCACGCCTTTGGAGGTTTTGCTGACTGCGAGGTCAACGTCATTGACGAGGAGTTTGAAAGTAACTGTCGCTTCATCCTGGTTCGCAGGATTGAGTGCCTCTCTCAGGACGTACTTGAGCACATATTCACCTGGAGGATTAAGGCCTGGAACGAGACTGAGTTCGCCGTTTTCATTGATCAATAGACCGACGATTCCCGCCAAATCGGTGAATTCGAAGTTGACATCTTTCCAGTCTACCGGCTTGTTGTTCAACAAGTCATTGCCAAGGATGTTACCCAAAACTCCGCCGAAGTCTACTGGATATTCGCCCAGGTCATCATCGACTGCGATGATTGGGGTGAATGTGCTGCCTACGGTCACGGAATCGGACCCATCAATTTGGTCATCTTTTGGAGACTTGCTGAAGGCGTTGACCACGTTGACGATGCTTCCTTTTTCCAAATCTTCTGCAGTCACTTGGTACTTGGTTTGGAATGTGACGCTTTGACCTGGGGCCAAATTCTCGATGATGTCTTCAAAGCCTGTCAATGGATCCGATACGATTACATTTCCAAGCGTGACATTTCCGACGTTTTTGACAATGATGGTATAGGTGATCGTTTGTCCAATTTGTGAGAAGCTGGTCAAATCTGCGGTTTTGGTCACTTCAATGGCTGGCATTGAATTGGCGATTATCAATACCTCATCCTTGACGGCTATATTCAGCGTGGATGCAGTCGCGATGTTGAGTATCTCTCCTTTGTCGAGGTCGGCTTGCGTCACAACGTAGGAAGTATTGAAGCTCTGCGAAGCCGTTGGAGCGAGCGAAGCAATGGTCTGGTTCAAACCTGTCAGCGGATCGACCACGACAACATTCGACAAAGTCACGTTGCCCGTATTGGTGACGGTGACGGTGTAGTTGAGCACGTCGCCCACTGCGTTGAAGCTGGTTTCAGCCACCGACTTGTCAATGGACAGGGCAGGGGATTGGACTGCGCTCACAACCACTTGGTCTGAAACGTTAATCGAACCGCTTGAAGCCGAAGCTGTATTGGCCACGGAACCGTTGTCCAAGTCAGACTGGACAACCGTGTAAGAAGTATTGAAGCTTTGCGAAGCCGTAGGTGCCAGCGAAGCGATGGTCTGGTTGAACCCTGTCAGCGGATCAACAACCACGACGTTGGAAAGTGTTGTATTGCCCGTGTTGGTAACGACAACGGTGTAGTTCAGGACATCGCCTACCGCATCGTAACTGCCCTCTGCGACTGTTTTCTGGATACTTAAGGCAGGGGACTGTACCGCGTTGACGGTTACCTGGTCGGAAACGGATACAGAGCCCGAAGTGGCGGAAGCCGTGTTGGCAACCGAACCGTTGTCCAAGTCAGACTGGACGATTGTGTAAGACGTATTGAAGCTTTGCGAAGCCGTAGGTGCCAGCGAAGCGATGGTCTGGTTCAATCCTGTCAAAGGATCAACCACGACAACATTCGACAGGGTTACATTGCCCGTGTTGGTGACGGTAACGGTGTAGTTCAGGACATCGCCCACCGCATCGTAACTGC
>NZ_JAKEVZ010000018.1:0-69381 GCF_021491425.1 Mariniradius sediminis
TTCATAGCTTTAAGTGTGTGAAGGTATCCCGAAAAAGTTATTTCCGTAATTTTTCCAGGCCTTTCAAGGGGCCGAAAAATTCCAGAATAACTTTTCCCGCCAATTACACACTTATCGGGACGCTACCCGATTACGACCTGATTTTTCTTCTCCGAAAGCAGAAGGCTCTTTTTTAATCGATTTCCATTTTGGAAAACAGGATAAATGATGTCACTTTATAGTAGCAACCTCCTTTGCGTAAAATTCCTTCCCAACCCGATTGATATGCGAACGCAAGTCCTCGGATTCGATTTGGTGAAAAACGGCCAAATCAATCAAGTAAGGTGAATCAAGATCATCCAAATCTATCCAAACACGGGTGCGTGTCGTATCATTCACCCGGCTTCCTACCAAAACGAGATCGATGTCACTCCCCTCGCGGTAATTCCCCATCGCCCTCGAACCATAGATCAACACCTGATCGATTTCGGGGTATTTGGCGAATACCTCGCGGAACTTGAAAATCAAATCATCTTTCAATCCGAACATCATATCAAATTCTTCATCGTATTGTAAAACTCACTGAATAGGTCGAAATAGTTTTCGATATTGTTTTGTACAACTTTGTCGGGCTGTAGTTTGATCAAATTAATAAATCTTATGTTCAATTTTCACCAATTCGGGTAGGGTTAGACAATTTATGAGGGTAAAAATTTTGCAATTATTGCCTGAAAATCAGGGTTTCCATTGTATGATATCCAATCTTCATCTTTAATTACCTCGTTGACCGAAACTTCATTGTTTTTCAAGCCTACTTCCAAATAATGAAAAACTTCTTTGATGTTTCCTGTTTTTGCGAACATTGAAGCTAGACTATAACACCTCCCAGTTAATTCAAAGACTTTGAGAAATTTTTCAATCGCCTGTTGGTACAAATGTACTTGTTTCTCTCCCTCCTTTTGAAGTGCGAAGTCAAATAAACAAACTCCCCAATTGTTATATGCCTCAAAATAGTCCGCCTTAATGTCTACCGCTTCTTCAAACTTTCTAAAACATCTCAAATACAAATCGTCTTTTTCGCTGAGGTCTTTCTTCTTGGCAAGCGCTCCCAAAAAATTTCCCCAATTATAGTAGACTTGAGGATATTTCGGGTTAATTCTTAATGCCTCTTCATATTTCTTAAATGCCTCCAAAAATAAGCGTTCAGCTTCCTCTCCATTTTTTACTTCCGCCAACGCAGCAAGGTTATTTCCCCAAGAGAAGTATGTTTTTTCGTCATCGCAATCGAGTTCTATTGCTCTTTGGAAATAAGTGAAAGATTGCCTAAGCAAATTTTCTGAATCTATCCCATCCTTCGACTTCGCAAACATCCCCATATAAAAACCTAGGTTATAATATGCAGGTTGAAAGTTCGGATTGATCTGAATTGCCAAATTGAATTTCTCAAAAGACTCTTTGAATAGTTGATCCTGTTCCGATCCTTCTTTCCGATGTGCCATTTCAGCTAAAACGTAGCCCCAATTAAGATACGCCTCATAATCATCAGGTTTTTTTTCTAATGCTTTTTGGTACAATTCAACAGACTGGCAATTCAATTCATACGAATCCTCACCACTTTTCATTTTAGCATAACCCTGTAGGCAATTTGCGTAGCTGTAATAAAAACTGTAATCATTTGCGCCAAATTTTAATGCCTTACCAAATGTTTCGATGGATTTCTGAAACAATTCTTCTGCCACCTGTCCATCTTTGGTATACGCAAAATTTAAGAATGAAACTCCCAAATTCGAAAGGTACTGTGGATCATTTGGCTTCAATTCCAAAGCAATCAAAAGTTTAATTAACGATTGACTGAATAGGTCTTCGGACTCTTCTCCAGTTTTCATTCTCGCTAAGCTACGTAATGAAATCCCCCAATTATAGAATGCTTCCGCAAATTCAGGCTTTATTTCAGTTGCAAGCTGAAATTTGCTGAACGATTCTTTGTAAAATTTTTCGGTTTCGTTTACATCACTCATCCTTGCCAAGTTCACTAAAACTCCTCCCCAATTATTCAAAGCTTCGAATCTTTCAGGATTTATATCAATACATTTTTCGTATTTCTTAAGTGACTTAAAAAACAAATTCTCAGAATCTATCCCCGATTTGCTTTGCGCAAGTTTTCCTAAAAAGACTCCCCAGTGAAAATACAAATCACCCAATAACTTCGACGCCTCAGAATCCTTGCTGATGATTACTTTCTTTTCAATTTCACTAATCTCTGTGTCATCGAATTTTTCTGAGATTATCAAGTCGATAATTTCTCTTTTTAAAAGATCAATCTTGTTTTCATTAGAACTTCTAGAGGTTTCTGTTTCGCCTAACTCATATTGCAGTATCGCATCTTCTACCTGCCGTTTTGAAATGTCCAACCGTTCCTTTACACCTTTAAAGTGCTCCTCTTCATCGATATCAACAATTTCCTCTAGTAAATTTTGCATAGCGGTAAACGGCTTATCAACTATCGTAGGTTGCTCCAACCCGAGCTCTCTATTTAATTTTAACATGAAGGAATCAGAATCATACCCTCTTATAAGAAAGCCGTTCGAATTAACATCTGAAATGAATTCCAAGACGTTCTTATCTGGTAGATTATCCTTGTATATCACCCAATAAAGACCGTTATCAAATCGCCCTAAATTTCTAATATGCTCAAAAATCGGATCCTCTCCACTATATCCTAAAAAGATCCAGGGTCTCCGATTTTTTATAGAGTCAAAAATTTTCGGAACTGTCATTTTGACCCTTTCCATTTCCTCCGGAGTATTTAGCAACCATAGTCCGTGATGTTGCCCGTGTAAATAAACTACCGATTTTTCCTTAAAGGTTGACGTTGTTAGGTCATTCAGGATAGCCATATCGTATGTAGACGGAAAAATATTGTAGAGCGCTAATGCCCTTAACATCAAATTATCAAAATTCACAGTTAGAACATAATCTACGTACCCCTCTTTGATCAGCTGGGCCAAGTAAATATGTGTTACATTAATCTTAGCTCTATCTATGTATTCTTTAAGTAACTCATCCCTCTCGTTAGGAAGCAGGCAACCCATTAGTTTCGCATATGAACGTTCGGAGGCTGGTAATTCCTCGATGAACGGGTGGCCCGGATATTCCTTCAAGATTTTCCTAGCTATTTCATCCGCCAAGGGAATCTGCCCAGACTTAGAGGCACCAGCCCCCAAAAAGAAAATCGGTTGGGGCTTATTCTTAGCCCTTGCTTGTTTTAGATGATATGCTAAGTGTTCAATCTTAATTTCTCTCATATTAATTTCAAAAAAAAGACCATTGGCTCGTCGAAGAAAGGATTAAATACTCTATAAAAAACAAGTTACTAAAGATTTAACTTACTTGCATTATCTAGAAATAATTAGGCATTAATACAAACTTCACCAACAGGTGACAACGTTAGACTGTTAATTTTGCATCATCATACCGGAATCAATCCGTTTCCCGTCTAAAGATGAATTCACAAATGAGTTTCAAATTCGACTTTGGCTAAGCATCAAAACCTCACCTTCTGTACCTGCTCTTGCAGATATTCCTTTAGCTCTTCGCCTTCCAGGACTTTGATTTCACCGGGAAGGCCAAGGATAAACCTTGCCAAGCCGGGCAATTGGGGGATTTTTCCTTCAAAAAAGTATTGGTTTCGGTTTTTGGTGTAGGTAAAAGGCTTCGCATCCGGAAATTCCTCCACCATGTACTGGTAGGCTTTTTTACTCATTTTGAGCAGTACATAAAACTGGCTTTGTCCCGAAAACCCGAAAAGTCCCTGCTGCAATGGCTTGTGGAACTCCTTGAATCGAAAAGGCTTGGCCGTAAGCATCAATTCCCCGATTCGCTCGACTTTGAACATCTTCATTTCCTTGGTCTCCACCTCCAAGGCATAAATCGAATCAAAGTTCTTATTGAAAGCCACCGGCTCGACCAAGCGATCTGAGACAGAATCCGAACTGACGGAGTAATAATCCTTCAAGATCACTTGGTTTTCGTCCTTGATCGCCCGGGCAATCAGGTCCACGAATACGCCTAGGTTGGCATTGAATAGCTGATTGACACTTTGGCGAAAATCAGAGCGGATATTGATCTTTTGGAGAATGGAGTCCTTCAGCAGGTTTTTGCTTCCTTGTTTTGCAATCAACTCGTTCAGAAACTGGATTTCCTCATCGTTGAAAGTGCCAAAAGACAAATCGATCGGATTCTCGACCCGATCCACGATCCGGAATTTGGAATATTTTTTCTCGATCTCAAACCCCAGCGCCTCCAACAATTTGAAATAGCGGTAGATTGTTCTTGGATCGGTCTCCAAGGACTCTGCCAACCGGTGTACAGGCTTGCCGATGTTTCCCCTCAGAAGGTTGATGAGTTTGAAAACCCGAAGTATCTTTTGTTGTTCGATCGTGTTTGACTTTGCCATGGCTTTTTGGAAAAGGCAAAATATACGGCATCACTTCCACTCCCGCCAAACCAATGACACAAAATGTCACCAAATTCTATTCCCTGGCGGCCCTTTTTCTTCCCGTTGCAAAAATCCTGTTGACATTGAAGCCCAAGCGGAATTCCTCTCCCGGCACACCATTTCCACCCGCAAGGAGGTATTGCTCATTCAGGAATTGGGATGTGACAAAATACATCTGGAAAACATGGCCACCAGCTTCCAAATCGATTCCGACGCCAAGATTGTTACGGAGATCTGAGTTGAGATTGGGGATCCACTGTGCCGTGACAGATGCACGTTTAGAGACCTTGTATTTGCCGCTAAATCCCAAGGCAAGATAAAGGTTCTGATCTCCTTCGATGAAATAAATCTGTCGGGGATCCACAAAATAAGCCAACATCGGACTGACCTGTAGACTGAATTTGTCTGAAAATTTCCTTGCCAACATCAATTGCAAGGCGTATGAAGTTCTTTCCGAAAAGTTGGGCGCTTCGTTTTGTAGGAAGTCATAATTGGAAGTATTGACACCTGCACCGCCCATTACCGATAGCGATAGCGGCATGTTGTTGTTCTCGGTCTGCTTGAGTAAATGGTAGCGCCCGTACAGGTTGTATACTTTGTCTCGGCTTTGCCTGGCAATTCCGAGTGAGAATCTCTGCGAAAAACCATATTCAAAACTCAACTGGATGTTTGCGCCATTGTCCAATCCCCAAAGATTCTGCGCACCACCGTCCACTGTACCGAAGGTATGCATGATTGCAAAATGCAATCCACGCTTTTCCAAGGGCTCTACTGTCAGCAAATTGATGTGCCTCGGCGCGTGGAAGGTCAACTCTACCTCTTGATTGGCGTTGGCGAGTTTGCGCTCAAGCTGGGAAAAAGTGGGAAAGCTGATGAGCAAAGTCACAGCGACTGCAAAATATCTTTTCATAGGATGATGGGATTATTTTTTCAAGTTGGCCTGAATGGTCACGAGCTGTTCCTCGGCCAATTCATAGAAAACAACGGAAGGGATTTCGATTTTGAAATCGCCCAACAAAATCGGGAAGGACGCATCCAAAAGTAGCTCATTCGCAGACAACATCTTGATGGTTCCTTTGACGGAAATTTCCTTTTGCACGCCATGGATCTTAAAAACCCCCTTGGCGACTACAGGCCGCGACTCACCCACCGCCATTATGGGAATGGACTCCAATTTACCCGTAAACTCCGCAAACGGATACTTCTTTGTCTCGAGGTAATTGTCGCGCATATGGCTGTCGCGCAGTCCGATACCTGTTTTCAGGGTGTTCAAGTCGACATAAAAATCCAACAGGTTTTTGTCCAAATCAATCAAGCCATTTAGCTTGGAGGATTTCCCTGTGAATTCATTCATCGGCGCTTTTGACAAAAAAGTCACATTTCCGGATTCTGTCTTAAAAGATTGGGCCCGAAGTGCGGAACTCCATCCAATAAGGAATATCCAAATGATTACCGAGAGTCGGGACCTCATCAGCTTTTGGTAACGGTGAGCGTTTTGCCGTTGAGGCTAGTGGCATAGCTTCTCAATGGCTGAATCGCCGGCCCTGTCAATACTGCCCCGGAAGTATCGAATCTTGATCCATGGCAGGTACAGGTAAATACATTGCTGGCAAAAGTCCAGTTCCGATCGCAGCCAGTGTGGGTACATACCGATGTAAGCGCGCTGAAATTGTTGGAACCTGTGTTGACGATCAGCGTTTGGGCTTCCACTACCAATGCCCAACCACCAGTATTGGCTAATGCGGTCGCAAGGTCCAAGTTGACAGTGATGGTATTCCCGGAAACCGTGATTCCAGAGCCTCCAACCGGAGGATTTGGATTAGGCTGTGTGTCATCGTCGGAACTACAACCTGTAAAAAATGCTACTCCAAAAAGGGACATGGCGGCAAGCGCACCTGATTTTCTGATAAATTCTCTTCTCTCTGGGCTAAGTTGCCCTGATTTAGTTGCGGTGATCGTCTTCATTTGTTCAAATGCAGATTAAGGAGTTGATTTGGATGATTTTGAAACGCCCAAAAGCCCGTTTTGTTTGAACGGTTGCGTGATTTTCGAAAAAAAGAGCGTAGAGTTAAAAGGAGATTTTTAGTCCAATCCCTGTTGGACACTCATATGGCAATTAAAAAAATATCATGCTTACTTAGACCCTCTTAAAAATGCTTCCTCGCCAAGACCTCGCTTAGGATGATCGCATCCTTTGCTGTCTTGGGGTTCAAGAGCAGTTGTTTGTAGCGGTTCTCATGAACTTCCACTTGTTCCTTTTCTTGTAATATTGTCGACTTGATGCCCGAAATATGTGATGAAAGACGCTCTTGGTCCGCCAATTTGACCCTTTCGGGTGCTGTGCGCTCTTCTACCACACCTTCATAAGTCTGGTATTTGTTGGTTTTTTTAGCAGGCTTTGGGGCTTTTTGTTTTGGCTGCTCAAGGGGACGACCTCCCTTTTCACCCCGCATTTGCTCCGGTGTACGAGAAGGTGTAGGCTGGTTGATTTCACGCTCCCTTTGTTCCTGCCCTTGGCGGATTTCCTTCAACAGCTCTTCGAAAGAAACAGGCTTTTTCTTTGGTTCAGACATGGTAGGCTGACCAGGCTCCTCCAATTCTTCGCCATTTTTGTTCTTTTTGATTGCCGTGTAGATAAAATAAATGATGACGGCTGCCAAATAAACCAGATTCCCTGCGTCCACTTTTCGAATGGTTAAATTTCGAACCAATATAAAAAGAATTTGAGGAGATGCAATCCGTAGGGAGGAAGGATGTAGTCAGAATTTGGAATGATAAATGGTCTTTGCAAACCGGAAACTGATCTCTACAAACTGGTGACTGATCTCTGCTGTCTGAGCACTGAGCCCTGCCGACTTATCGGCCTTGGTTAATTTCCGAATTCAAGTAATTTTGTCGGGATACAATTCAAGGATATTTGGGATGCTGCTAAGCAAGCTGGAGATAAAAGGTTTCAAGAGTTTCGGTGACCGTATGGTCATTCATTTTGACAAAGGGATTACGGGTGTGGTCGGTCCAAACGGATGTGGAAAATCCAATGTGGTCGATGCAATCCGTTGGGTACTCGGGGAGCAAAAATCCCGCATGCTCCGCTCCGACAAGATGGAAAACGTCATCTTCAACGGCACCAAAAACCGCAAGCCCACCAACCTCGCGGAGGTTTCGCTGACCTTCGAAAACACCAAAAACCTCCTTCCCACCGAATACACGCAGGTCACGATCACCCGACGCTACTACCGAACCGGAGAAAGTGAGTACCTGCTCAACGGCGTGCCCTGTCGCCTGAAAGACATCACCAATCTCTTCATGGACACGGGCATCAACTCCAACAGCTACGCCATCATCGAGCTGAAAATGATCGATGAACTGCTCAACGACAAAAACAACTCTCGGAGGGAACTCTTCGAAGAGGCAGCGGGAATTTCAAAATTCAAGACAAGGAAAAAGGAAACCCTTCGAAAACTCGAGGATACAGATGCGGACTTGGAACGTGTGGAAGACCTCCTTTTTGAGATTGAAAAAAATCTGAAAAGCCTCGAAAAACAGGCCAAGCAAACTGCCAAGTATTTTGAAATCAAACAAGAATACAAAGAGGCAAGCATCAATTTGGCAAAAAAATCAGTTCAGAAACACGCCGATTCACTCCTCGAACTAAACAAGAGGATTAGTGCCGAGCAGGATCGTAAACTTCAAATCAATACCAAAATCGCGGAAAAGGAATCCTATCTTGAATCAAGCAAGTCCGATTTGATCCAAAAGGAAAAACTCCTCGCCTCCCGCCAAAAGACACTCAACGAGCACGTCAACAAAATCCGGCAGTTTGAGAGCGACAAAAAAATCAAAAATGAGCGCCTGCGCTTCCTCGAGGATCGTTCACAAAAGCTTCGCGAACAGATCGACATCGACAGGAAATCAAACGACAGGGCAGGGTTCAGCATCCGTTCGCTTGAACACGAATTAGAAACCGCCAGAAAAATACTCGCGGAAAAAGAAACCATTCTGGGAGAATTAAGGCAATCCTTTGAGACGCAAAAGCAAACCCAGTCCCTAACCCAAGAAAAACAGCGGGAATTGGCAAGGCTTCATGGTGCCAAGAAGGACCGGGTTTTCCATCTTTCAAAAGATCAGGAAATCAAGCAAATCCAGTTGTCGACGCTCAAGCAGGAACTGGAAAAAACCACCTCCGACGATAGCCATCAGGTTTCCAACTTGGCTGAATTTGAGGAAAGAATCACCGTATTGAAGTCCGATTTGGACGAAAAAATGGCCGCCTTGGATTCGCTCAAAACCAAACAGGAAGACCAAAACCAGAAAATCGAGGAGACCAACCGCATCATTGAGATGATCCGGGAAGAAGTCACGCAGACTTCCAGAAAACTCGATGCCAAGCAAAACGAATTCAACCTTACCAAATCCTTGGTGGAGAATCTGGAGGGTTTCCCGGAAGCGATCAAGTTTTTGAAGAAAAACTCCACTTGGGCCAAGGACATTCCCCTGCTTTCCGATATCCTGACGACCGAGGAAAAATACCGCGTGACGATCGAGAATTTCCTCGAAAACTACATGAATTACTATGTGGTCGACACGGAGGCACAGGCGATCGCGGCTGTGAACCTCCTCAGCGATGCGGCAAAAGGAAAGGCAAACTTCTTTGTTTTGGAGCATTTTCAAGCATTTCATCCTGGACAGACCAAGTTGTTTGCCAATGCAATCCCCGCCACCGAAATCATCGAATACGACGAAAAATATGGCAAATTGATCGGGTTCATCCTTGACAATGTCTACATCGTGAAGGGTGAATATGGCGATTTTCCGCAGGCAGATGGCGCGACGTTTATTTCCGAAAGCGGCAAATTCACAAAAAGGAAATTCAGCATTTCCGGCGGATCTGTCGGACTTTTTGAAGGGAAAAGAATCGGGCGTGCCAAAAACCTGGAAAAACTCGAAAAGGAAATCAAGGAACTCGGGAAGAAAGTGTCGGGCACAAGATCGAAATTGGATGAGAAAGTCAGTGACCTACTCAAACTCAAAGAGGTAAGCTACAAATCCCAAATCGAATCCCTTCAGCAGTCAATAAACGAAGTCAACCAAGACTACATCTCCATCCGCACCAAAAAGGAACAATTGGCGGAACTGCTCTCTTCCAATGCCAACAAACGGGAAGATATTCTGGACCGGATCGAATCCCTGCAGATCAGCCTTGCCACGATTTTGCCTGACTTGGAAGATGCAAAAGCAGCCTTCGAAACGCTGGAATTTGATTTGGAGGAAATCAATCACCTGCTGCAAACAGAAACAGACAGCCTTAGCCAAAAATCCGCCGCCTTCAACCAGGAGAACATCCTGTACCACCAACAACTGAACCGGGTCAATAGCCTTTCGCAGGAGATCGAATTCAAACAATCAGCTTTCGAAAGCAGCAAGGAGCGCATCGAAAAATCCCAATCAGAGCTCGGCCACATTGACGCGGAGATCAAAAACCTTTTGGAAAACAATGAAATCAAGGACGACGAATTGATCGAATTGTATGCGGAAAAAGAAACCATTGAAAAAGGCGTTAACGAAGCCGAAAAAGACTACTATGCCACCCGTGGCGAAATAGACCTAGCCGATAAGCAAATCCGTGAACTGCAAAAGTCCAAGGAATCCTTGGATGCGCTGATCCACGAAATGGAGAACTCCATGAACGAGGTCAAGCTCAAATTGGCAAGCCTGAAGGAGCGACTTAGCGTGGAGTTTGAGATTGACTTGGATGCGCTGATGGAAGAAAACCCAGCTTTGGATGCAAATTATATTGAATTGTCCGAGGCTGAAATCCGGGATATCGTGGGCAAATGCAGGGAACGACTTGAAAAAATCGGCCCGATCAACCCCATGGCGATGGAAGCCTACGACGAAATTAAGGAGCGGTACACCTTTATCAATACCCAAAAAGAGGACCTGATTAAAGCCAAAAACTCGCTTGTCCAAACGATCCAAGAGATCGACGAAGTGGCGAAAGAAACGTTTTTGGATGCATTCGGCAAGATCAAGGAAAACTTCGTCAAGGTATTCAGATCGCTGTTTACCGCAGAGGACGACTGTGACCTGAAACTCGTCGAACCGGAAAATCCCCTGGAAAGCCCGATCGAAATCATGGCCAAGCCGAAGGGAAAGCGTCCGCTGACTATCAATCAATTGTCAGGTGGTGAAAAAACACTGACTGCGACTTCCCTCCTATTCGCTATTTATCTGCTAAAGCCCGCTCCGTTCTGTATCTTCGACGAAGTCGATGCCCCGCTCGATGATGCCAACATCGACAAGTTCAACAACATCATCAAGACTTTTTCGTCTGAATCCCAATTCATCATCGTCACGCACAACAAGCGCACCATGGCGAGTACCGACATCATCTATGGCATTACGATGATCGAGGCTGGGGTGTCACGGGTGGTTCCTGTGGATTTGCGGGAGTTGGCTTAAGAATGTGATTTCATTTTTCCAATTTTTCGTGACTTTTTGAGTAGAAGATATTAGGGAAATCTTAATTTTTCTTAATTCCGTCAAATCTTAAGTTGTTTATCTTGCGTATTTAGGTATTATCAACTAAATTAGACGCACACATTTTCCATTTGCCACCTTTCAACAAAACTCCCTTTTTATGAAAACGATCCAAAAAATCCTAGCCCTCTCCACGCTGATGGCATGGGCATGTTCCAGCCCGCCGCAAGAACCGGATTACAGTATCACCATCGCCGGAAAAATTTCCAATCCGGGAGCAGCCACCATCAAGGTCTCCTTGGACGATGACTTGGCCACCGATTCATTGGATGCGGACGGCAATTTTGTCTTGAATTTCGAACACAAAGAAACCGAATCCTTCATGGTTCAGAGCGGTGACCTGCGATTCACGCTTTACTTGAGTCCGGGCGATAGCATTTTTCTGACCGGCGATGCGAAGGAATTTGGAAAAACATTCAAGGCGGAAGGATCCAAAGCGCTGGAAAATTCCTATTTGAGAAAAAAAATCATAACCAGCAATGAATCCGGATTGGACAATTGGATGGAGCTGATGAAGCATCCCAAGGATGTGTATTTCGCCAAAAAAGACAGCATGTTGGCCTTGGTAAAAAGGCCCTTTGAGGAACTTTCCGCCAATCCCCAAGCCGACCAGGCATTTTTGGAAATGGAAAACGCCTATTTCAAGTACCAGAGCCTTTTTATGGACGCCATGTATCCGATGTACCACGGGTATATCAATAAGATCCATGCGGACTCAGTCGATTTCCCGGTGGAGGAAACCAAAAAAGCCATCCGTAACCTCACATTGGATGATCCAAAGTTACTTAGGGTACAACCCTTCCTAAATATGTTGGACCTAAGAATCGGAGAAGCCACGACGGAAGTCTTGAAAATCGACAGCACGCTCAAGTATGAGGACGTCAATTGGAATGTGGTAGATACTTTGGTGAAAAACCAGGACGTAAAGGATTTCCTCAGGTTCCAAGCGATCAAGATGAACCTCGAATACCGTGGACCTGTGCACGCAGAAAAGGATATCCAAAAATTCAAAGCCTCAACCAAGTCTGAAAAATACCTAGGCAAACTCGACAGGCTCGTCGCCAAATGGGAACCAATCAGCCCCGGCAAACCTATACCTGATTTCTCCTTTACCGATATCAAAGGCCAGCCTGTCAAAATCAGCGACCTCAAGGGAAAACTGGTCTATATCGATATCTGGGCTACCTGGTGCGGACCCTGCATCGCGGAGCATCCCCACTGGGACAAACTCAAAGCTGACTACAAGGATAAGGATGTAGCCTTCCTGACCGTGTCGATCGACGACAGCCGCGAGCCTTGGGAAAAAATGGTTAAAGAAAAGAAAATGGACGGATTACAGTGGTTTGCGGAAAATGCCTGGCAGTCAGAATTGGCCCAACATTTCATGGTCAATGGTATCCCAAGATTTTTACTTTTGGATAAAGAGGGAAAAATCATCGATCCCTCAGCCGACCGTCCCTCCGGACCAATCCGCGAAACGCTGGACAAACATCTTCAAAGTTGAGGCATATGCAGCCTCAAAGAAAAACTCCCGTGAAGAAATCCACGGGAGTTTTTTTGTTTTATTTCAATCCGGGATAAATTACAACTAGCCGAAACAGGTAACTCTCTTAAAATCAATCGAAATTATTGTCAGAGCTTGATCACATGGTGCGTCCAAACCCTGTTTCCACTTCCAATCCTCAACACATACCTTCCGGTCGGAATCCGGCTGAAATCCAAATTGACCATCGCTGGGCTGGAAGCAACTTGACCTTCAAACAGGGTCATTGCCAATCTCCCCATTCCATCGATCAAATCCACCTTCAGCCAACCTTCGGCGTCTACTTTCAGTGTTGCAAAATCCCGTACGGGATTTGGATAGAATTTGATCGAACTGGCTTCCCGATCTTGGATGGAGGTCACTACGGCATTTTTCACGACGGGAATTTGGTCAAATTCCCGCAAAGTTGCCGCCATCGAAGCACTTTGGTCCGCCTTTAGCCACTGACTCAGGAGCGAGCCGTAGACTTGGCGAAAATCGACTTCCATTTCTAAGTTGTCCCTGTACACTTCAGTCCCTTTGATATTGGGGGTTTTCCCTTGGGAACCTCCATAGGACATATTTCCAAAAATAAACAGTGGTGCTGCCGCACCATGGTCGGTGCCCATACTCGCGTTGGAGACAATTCTTCTGCCAAACTCCGAAAAAGTCATCCCCATCACACGATCCGCTACACCTTGAAACTCCAAGTCCGCCATAAATGACATCACTGCGTCATTCAGGTTTTTGAGCAAGTCGGCATGTTCTCCTTTTGTCTTATCTCCCCCATCCACTTGGTTGTCATGGGTATCAAATCCACCCATTCTCACCAGGTACAATGGCGTCCTTAGCCCGCCGGATATCAAACGGGAAACGATTTTGAGTTGGTTGCCAAGTCTCGTGTCCGGATAGGGTTTTTGCTGGCCAATTTTATCTGCAGCCTTTCTGATCGAAGCACCATACTTCTGGGATTGCTGCGCAATGAGGCGGATATGTTTCAGCCGATCTCCCGCCATCGTATCAGGAACTTCGTCGACTGTATTGTTGACCAATTGATAAAAAGCATTGGTATTGTTGATCACCATGCTGCAGCCGGCTCTTTCGCCCTGGAAAAGCATCGAGGCACCGTAACCAATTTCAACTGCCAAAGGATCAGGAAAATCTGCGTTGGGGTATGCCTCCGGATACGCTGGATGCGCCGCCTCCAAATACCTGCCCGTCCAGCCGGTTGGGATGTTTTCATCTGCATCCGAGGCACTCATCCAAATGTCGGTTGAGCGGAAATGTGAAAAATTCTGCTCGGGATAGCCCACGGATTGGATTACTTGGAGACGGTTTTCCTCAAAAAGTGACCTGAATCCACTCAAGGAAGGGTGAAATGCGAAATCCATGCCGTCCAAGCTCAAGAGCCTGTTTTCCGGCATAACCACATGCGGGCGTACATTGGTAAGGCCACTGTAATTGGATAAAGGAATAACTGTATTCAAGCCGTCGTTCCCACCTTCGAGATAAATCAAGACCAAAGCCCGGTCGGTTTCATTGGCCAAATGCAGGAATGAATTCAGTGTTTTGCCAAAAGATTTCCCGCTGAAGGCACTCAAAAAGCCCGGTATCGCCAGACTGTGCGCTGCATGTTTGATAAATGATCTTCTTTTCATGGGATTACATCAGTTGTGCCTCGGCCAGTTGCAGCATGACCTGAAAAGCGGGTTTCAACCTATTGACGACAATGTTTTTTTTCTCTTGGTTGCCCGGCTCGGCCATAAAAGTCAGCCATGCCCCGGTCCAATAGTAGTCTTGATCTTGGCCATTGAGGAGAATCTTCTTGATAAAATCGACCTGGGTATCCGTCAGTTCGATGCCCATGTTAAGCAAGGCCACCTGCCGTACAAGTGCATTCGGATCTTCGGGCGTGTCAAACGTTTTGACATACTCGATCAGGTCTGCGGGAATCTCCACGCCATTGCCGATCCAAAAACCCCAATAAACCATCGAATCCGAGCTGAGCGCGCGCTTAGTGATAGAATCCGTATTGATCCAAAGTTTGTCATACATCGGCACTTGGTAATAGGGCGTCCAACCTGCCACATTGGGTGGATCTCCGATTTCCAGGCCGATTCCGCTCATCTGCCACAGCATGCTGGAATAAAAGCTTCGCTCAGCGGATGCTGAGGCCGCCCTTGGCATCTCAAAAGTCCTCCACAGTCCAATCGTATGGTCAATCGGTGTTTTGATCATCGCTCCCATTACTTCAGGATGGAAAAAATGCGCCGAACTCAGCAAGGCCCTGAGTGCCGGTAGGATGTTGTAGTTATTTTGCCTAATCAGGTTTGCCATTGGGGCAATTACATTGGCTTCCGCATTTTCGGAAATCTCCGTCGCAACGAAAAAGGCATAAAGTTTCCTAGAAATGTGCTTGGCACATTCCTCCGTACCAAAGATCATATCGAGCAGCTCGTCAAGTTCGCCTGCACCAGCGGCACCGGTTTTTCCGGTGATCAGCCTGTTTCCGTAAAATGCCGAAAACTGCTTGTTGCCTGTGTGGTGCATTTCCGGATTGAAATAGGAAACCGGCTCACCAGCCCTATGAATCGAATTCCAATCCACAGTCCAACCAGTCAATACCCTTGCAGTCGCCTGCACGTCCGACTCCTGATATCCAGCCCCGGGACCTTTTCCAATACAAAAGAGTTCTTGGATTTCCCTTGCATAGTTTTCGTCCGGCGTGTCTTTGTTGTTGAAAGCCCCACTCAGAAATACCAGCATCGCAGGGTCCATGGTCAATTCCTTGATCAGGGTCTTGAAATTTCCCAATGAGTTACGATAGAGCATTTTGATATACCGATAGCCCGACTTTGCCACGAAAACATCCCAAAGCTTGATCGGCAAAAAATTCCACCAAAAGAGCAGCATTTTTTCCTGTATTGTAGGAGTGGAAGACAATATCCTGCCAAGCAACCACGTCTTCATGGAAATGATCCGCTCTCCTTCGATATCTTGGTGGAAAGGAGCTTCGACAAAACTTGCTCCCAAGGGAACAACCGGATCGATTACACCCTCACCTGCATCATTATAGTTGTTGATAGGAGTACCAATGTTTTGGTTCACAACCAATATCTCATTGAGAATCGCATCTATTGATCTTCCTCTATGCCGGCGAATGTCCTCCATCTTCATTCCAAAAAGTGTCCGCTTAAGCAGATGGGCAATATGTCGATCAGTCAATTGTCCCGAAAAGGGCTCCAAACCTGTGGTGACAAACTGCAACCTCGCGTTGGAATAATCTGTGTTGGCGTCGAATTGCTGTCGAATGACTTCAAAATCTGGAGGCGCTACCTTGCGGTATTTGGCAGCCAAGTGGCGATACTGTCCACATCTGATCGGTTCCATAAAATAAAAATTCTAGGTTGAATAGAATTTGACAATGTGTACCAGTAGCCTGATATCGGCACCGGTTTTTACTATCCTATTTTTCAACGTTGGGGATTGGGTGATCAACATTTGAAAGTCCCAATTTAAAGCATTGATATTGAGTAAAAAAGATCAAACTAAAAGTATTTTTTAATCATATTTTTTTTGCCTTAACTGCCCACTTTTTTGGATTTTAAAACCTGAAACAAAAATTGACACGAACCGATCCGAGGGATTGCACCGGGTTCAAGTAGGAGCTCCGCAAAATTTAAATTGGAATTCCCAATCCAAGTTTCTATTTTCACAAAATGAGACAATAGAAAAACATCATGAGAAAAACTACCCTACTATTACTTATTCTATGCTTGTTTGGCTTTTCGGCCAATGCGCAGGAAGCACTTTTCCGAGCCCAACAGATTGTGTCGCCAGAAATACACTCGGACAATTCGGTTACCTTCCGACTGTTTGCACCCAATGCGACGGCTGTGCAGATTACAGGCGATTTTCTTCCAACGGAAAAAATCGAAACACCCATGGGTCAAATGGACGGTCCTGGAAAAACCAATCTGAAAAAAGTTGAAAATGGCGTTTGGGAATTCAAAACCAACCCACTCGGACCTGAGCTTTACAACTATTCCTTTATCGTGGATGGCATGCCATCCACGGACCCAAGCAACCCATTCTTGATTCGTGATGTCGCCTCAGTCACAAATATTTTCATCATTGGCGGCGGGCATGCGGATTTGTTCAAGACCAACGATATCCCTCACGGAACTGTCGCTCGGCGCTGGTACGATTCTCCAGGACTTGGCATGGATCGCAGAATCACCATCTATACACCTCCAGGTTATGAATCTTCCAATCAGAAATACCCAGTCTTGTACCTGCTACACGGCGCAGGTGGCGACGAGGAAGCTTGGATTGCACTCGGCAGAACGGCGCAAATTTTGGACAACCTCATTCACCAAGGCAAAGCCAAGCCAATGATTGTGGTTATGCCCAACGGCAACGTCATACAGGACGCCGCCCCAGGAGAAGGTAGCATGGGATTCTATAAGCCCCAATTCATGGTTCCCAAAACGATGGACGGAACCTACGAATCTACCTTCATGGATATTGTGAAATTTGTCGAAAGCAACTATCGCGTACATGCCGATAAATCCAATCGTGCGATTGCAGGCCTGTCGATGGGAGGCTATCACACGATGCATATCTCGAGATTCTATCCAAATACTTTTGATTACATCGGTTTGTATTCAGCTGCCATAATGCCACGGGAAGACGCCACCGGCAAAGTCTACAACGACATTGAAGGCACGCTCAAAACCCAAATGAAAAACGGCTACAAACTGTATTGGATCGCCATCGGAAAGACCGATTTCCTGTACAAGGCCAATGTCGAATACCGAGACATGCTCGATAAAATGGGCATGAAGTACGAATACGTGGAATCCGAAGGCGGACACACTTGGAGAAATTGGCGGGTGTACCTGACCCAATTTGCTCCCCGCTTGTTCCAATAATAGATTAAGCAAAACAAAAAAGCAGCCATTGACGGCTGCTTTTTTTATTCAGATTGATTTTCAAAAAAAGTGAGGATCAATTCAATAAACTGACCTAGTGCGATTTCCCAGCATTCCACTGATTCAGCCTGTCTATGCAGCCTTGCATGGACCTGAATTGGTGGTAATTGGCTTTCCAGATATGACCCTTATTTGCCGTCTTGAGATCAGGCTGTTTGTCAAGCCCGCCGGCAAACCAATCCCCGTGCTCTTTGTCAATAAGATAGTCCTGATTGTACCGCCAGAGTTTCTCAAATTTCCCAAAATAGCCCATCGTATCCTCAGGGTAATACTCTGCCATCATCAACAGCGTATTCATCCCCTCAGCTTGCGCCCACCAGTTTTTGCTTTCCTTGATTACCCTTGGCTCAGTCTCGCCAGCGAAATAGTAGCCTTCGTCGTAGAATCCACCCATTTCGCCATCCCAACCAAACCGAAGTGCATGGTCAACCATTTTCTTGGAGACGGTGAGGGTCTTTTCGTCATCACCCCATCCCAACACGTGGGCACTCTCCATCAGGAGGTAGGCTGTCTCGACATCGTGACCGTAGGATACATGGTCTAAATTGCGGTGGCGAAGGATTTCCTCTTCCGAAAGGTGTTGGAAAGAAACCGGCGTCCAATTGGGCTGCAGGAAAAGAACGAGCGAACCCTTATCGTTGACAATAGTGTCCCGGATAAGGACCAGCATTTCTTCCAAGCGGGTCTTCAGCAAGGGGTCTTTCCAAACTTGGTACAACTCCGTAAAAGCCTCCAGCAAATGGATCGAGCTATTTTGATCCTTGTAACCCAAATCGGAGGTGCTTGGCGTATACTCTGCCCTGGGTATTGGAGTACCGTTTTGGTCCAAATGTTGGAAATAGCCACCGTAAATAGAGTCATGGCTGTGCTTCTCAAGCCAACGGAAGGCATCAATCGCCAAAGCAAGTCCGGCGGAATCCCCGGTCGCCTCAAAATAGGCCGCGAGTCCGTAGATAGCAAAACTATTCCCGTATGCTGTTTTCATGGGTGATTTTTCCAACAATGGCTCACCCGAGCGACTTACCAATTGATAGAATCCGCCATGTTCCCTGTCCCACATCTTGTCCCTGAGGAAAGCAAATCCATGCTTGGCCCCATCCGCATAATGTTGGACATCGGGATATCGAATGGCCGCCTTTGAATTGGACCACAAATGGCGGGATTGGGTGACAATCATCTTCTCCTGCGCATCGTCCTTGCGCTGAAAATCATACGAAAAATTGCTGAAATAGCCCCCGGAATCCAGATCAAGGGCTTTTGGATACCAAGTTGCCAGTAGATTCTCTTGAAGCGATTTTTCCATTTCCTCCGAAATAACTGCGTAGGAACTTGCTTCTTCTGAAGACTGCTGCCGACAGGCAATAAGTAGAAAAACGAGAGATAAAAGGCTGAGAATGGACTTCATAGCTGGCTGGTTTGGGTTTGATTTGAAAAAATAAAAAAAATACAGCAGTAAATATGGAATTTTCACATGAACTACTACATTAGACTTTTGCAAAAACTACCCCACTATGAAACCGAAGACATTTTCTTTCCTTATCCTGCTTGCCATTGGCTACCATTTTGACGCTCAGGCCACTGAAAAAGAACTCAAGACAAATATCCAGCAAGTGACCATTTTCAGCAATGGCGCCCAGATTTTTGAAAATGGTTCGGTGCAGGTCGATGCCGGGGAAACGACGCTGATCATCAAAGGGAAATCTCCCTATATGGACGAAAAGAGCCTGCAAGTGAAATCCACGGGGGCCCTGACGATCCTTTCTGTCAACCACCGATCCAATTACTTGGAGAAAAAACTGGTATCCCAAAATGACAGCCTCGTCACACTCTTGGAAAAGGAAAACCTAAATCTTGACAAATTGGTCGCTGAACAGGATGTTTTGAAGGAGAAAATGGCCCTCCTCCAAAACAATAAAAACCTCGGCGGCGCCAATATTGGCCTATCGATGACCGCACTAAAGCAGGCGCTTGATTTTTTTGAAAAAGAAATCTCAGCCATCAAATCCGAGGAAATCAACAACCGGAGAAAACAGCAGGAAACCCGCCTAAAGATCCAAAGACTGGAAAAGCAAATCAATGATTTTCAGTCCGAGCCGATCACACCCGTATCCGAAGTCTGGATCAAAGTCAGCGCCCAAAGGGCAGGAACGGCTAATTTCGCCGTTTCCTATTTGGTATCGGGCGCGGGTTGGTTTCCCAAATACGACATCCGTGCGATCAATATCCAAAAGCCCATCCAAATCCAATACAAGGCCGAAATCTGGCAAAACACGGGCAACGATTGGAAAAACGTCAAGATCAAACTTTCCAACGCCCAACCCAACAAGAACAGCAGCCTCCCCGAACTCCAAAAATGGAACCTCACCTACGCTAGAAACACGATCGTAAGCTCAGGGGCACTCAATAAGGTAGATGGTGTGGTGAGTGGAATTGTCACGGACAGCAATGGAGAGCCCTTGCCCGGTGTAACAGTCTTAGTGAAAGGAACGACGATTGGAACAAGTACAGATATCAATGGGCGATACTCGATCACTTTGCCTAATGGAGCCAATCGATTGGTTTATAGCTTCGTTGGACTCATGCCAGTAGACATGGCGGTCGAAAGTAACCAGATGAATATCAGGATGGAAGACGACGTTAGAAACCTTTCAGAGGTTGTAGTTATGGGTTATTCATCCGACAGGCTGCAGGGGCGAGCGCCAGGGGTCAGTATCTCTACACCAAAAACGCGGAAAACCGAAGACGCCTATGAACCGCTGGAAACCGTGATCCGGGAAAACCAAACCACGGTGGAGATTGAAGTCGAGAAGCCTTACACCCTCCTGACCAACGGTGAAAAGCTACTCGTGGACCTGAAGACCATGGAATTACCGGCTAGCTATGAGTATTTTGCCGTACCGAAATTGGATCCCTCGGCCTTCTTGATCGCGCAGGTGACGGATTGGGAGCAACTCAACCTGCTGCCGGGTGAGGCAAATCTGTATTTCGAGGAGACATTTATCGGGAAGACGATACTTGACCCGGTGGCATTCCAAGATACCTTGAGCATTTCGCTTGGAAGGGACCAAGGCATCAACATCAAGCGTGAAAAGGTCGCCCAATTCAGTACCAAGCGCAATGTCGGCTCCAATGTGAACGAATCCCGTGCCTATCAAATCCAAGTCAGAAACTCCAAGAGTCTGCCCGTCAAACTCACCATCACAGATCAAATCCCGGTGTCCGTCGTCAGCGATATCACGGTAAGCGCAACCGAACTAAGCGGTGCCAGCAAGGATGATGAAAAAGGATTCCTGACTTGGAAGATGGAGCTCCCAGCCCAAGGCCAAAAAACGCTCGAATTCAGGTATGACGTGCGCTATCCGAGAAGGGAAAAAGTGATTTTGGATTGAACGGACAGCGGCGAAAATGCAAATGATTTTCGCCGCATTATTTCACTTGCTTGAAATCCACGCGATTGGCTACATTGCTCACTCAAACCTAGCGCCGCCTCTACATGCCGAGATTGACCAGTTCCAAAACCGTTTCAGGATTTATCATGGCCATTTCTTCGGCCATTTTTTGGGGGATATCCGGCACTTGCGCCCAATACCTTTTTGAGCAAAAGCAACTCAATCCCGCTTGGCTGGTGAGTTGGAGGCTGATGCTGGCCGGAGGGCTTTTGGTCGGGATCGCTTTTCTGCAAAAAAACTCAGACGCTGCCGCTATCTGGAAAAAGCCGAAAGACATCTTGCAGTTGTTGGTCTTTGCAGTCTTGGGCATGGTAACCGTGCAGTACACCTATTTCTACAGCATCAACCTATCCAACGCCGCCACGGCGACCGTCCTGCAATACACCGGGCCGATGTTTGTCGTGGCATTCTACGCGATCAAAAATCGACGCTGGCCCATCATGCTCGAGTACGCCAGCCTGTTTCTGGCAATCGGTGGGACTTTTCTGTTGGTAACCCACGGGAGCTTCAGCAGCCTCGTGATATCCGAAAAAGCCCTGCTTTGGGGATTTCTGTCGGCGGTCGCCTTGGCATTTTACACCATTTATCCGGTGGTTTTGTTGAGAAAATACTCTGCGGCGACAGTCACCGGTTGGGCGATGCTGATCGGTGGATTGGTACTTTCGGTATGGACCCAACCTTGGGAAGTCATTGGCATATGGGACATCGGCACTTGGTCCGCGTTTTTGTACATCATTCTTTTTGGGACACTGATCGCGTTCTACTCATTCCTGACGGCAGTGCCGGTCATTGGCGCGCAGACGGCCAGCTTGCTGTGCTCTGTGGAACCTTTGGCCGCTGCGGCGGTTGCGGTCATTTGGCTTAATGTACCTTTTGGCGGCTTGGATTGGCTCGGTACGCTTTTTATACTGATTACGGTGGTGCTGTTGACATTGGGAGCGAAAAAGGAAGGGGCAAAAAAATTGGAAGAATCAAATTGATAAACTCTAGGTTTTCTCGAAATTCAAAACTCAACCACCCGCCCATCTCACGACGGGCGGATGGCTTTTATAAAATCAGGATTTGACCAAGTTTTTGTTTTTGGCTACCCCTCGGAGGATTTCCTCCCACTTTCTCATGAGGACAATCTCGCCCATTTGGTCAGAAAAGAGCGCTGAGTTATAGAATTCCAAGGTGTAGTTCTTTGGAATCGGCGCCCTTAAGCTGATCTGGAAACCCATCCGATCCATAAACTTATCCGGCACAGGACCTTTTTCAGCCAAATTACTGTCCGTAACCTTGTAGCTTTTCAGCTCAAAAGGATATCCCAAATCCATTAGATGAACGGTTTCCTCCTCCCCAAACTTTACATAAAGCAACTGTCTCTGCCTTTCATCGAGGCCGAGGGCATATTTGTTACGCCAGAAATCCACCGTATCCGGCGAAATATGTGCGTCTTTGGCAAGCAGCGCAAAGCGGGCATGTTGCTGCCTTGTCGTTTTTCGCTGTTTGCGTATATGGTATACAAATGGTGCGCAAAACGCGGCAAACAACACCAAGGAAATAACCAGGGTGATAGGATCTATATCTAACATTTTTGTTGAGTTTTTAGGTGATAAATAGTAAATCAGGACTTTTCGCTACGGGAAAGTCCAAATGGGTGTATTCCAAAAATCATTTGATCACCAAAAAAAGTGGAAAGGATAGAGAACTCGCGAAATATCAAAAAACACGATTCGCTGCTTCCACCAACTTACCGTCAGGGAATTCGGTTCGGTAAAAAGTGCCGCATAGGGAAAGCCGAGAAAACAAAATTGGTCAACGGGAAATTTAAAGCTTTCAATCTGGCTTTGAAAAACCTTATAGCTCGGCTGGGCAATATCCGCACCGCCAGGAAAGCCAATTGACTCGGTCCAGCGCGACTCCTTATGGGATTCCTGATGCTTCAGATCCGAAAAATCACCAAGTCCCAAGCTAAGCAGGAGAATACTGAGCGCCAGGAAATTGGCGAATATCTTTCTAATTGAAGCCAATGGAATGGGAGCCAAAGATTTGGGTTAATAACGACTTACAAACGTAATAAATTCCTATCCCATACTTCAAAAAAATTGGTGCTAAGATTGCCAATCAATAAAACAATTGTATTTACCTTTCCCAAAAAACCGCTGATATGATACTTTCCATTGTATTGCTGCTCGTTGGCTTCGTCATTTTGATCTTTGGTGCGGATAAGTTGGTCGAAGCGGCATCGGCCTTAGCCGCCAATTTTGGGATTCCAAATATTGTCATAGGCTTGACTGTGGTTGCATTTGGCACCTCGGCACCAGAGTTGGTTGTAAACGTCTTCGCGGCAGTCAACAACTCCCCGGAGATGGTCATGGGCAACGTTTTGGGTAGCAATATTTTCAACGTCCTCGCGATTCTCGGCGTCTCTTCAGTGATATATCCGCTTGCAGTAAAGTCAAACACAACTTGGATAGAGATACCATTGGCATTTTTGGCGGCTTTATTGGTGCTAATCGTGGCAAGCGATCAACTTTTGGACAAAATGCCGGATGATTTGATTACGAGGAGTGAAGGCATCGTCATGTTGCTGTTTTTCGCCGTGTTTTTGGCCTATAATATCATTGTCTCAAAAAGCCCGGGCCAAAAGCCCGAGTCTATCGAAATCCCGAAGTATTCCAGTGCACAATCCTTGCTTTGGATCATTGTGGGTCTGACAGGATTGGTGCTTGGCGGAAAGTTGATTGTGGATAATGCCGTGTCGATTGCATCGACACTTGGAATCCCTGAACGAGTCATTGGCTTGACGATCGTCTCAATCGGCACTTCCTTGCCGGAATTGGCAACTTCTATCGCAGCAGTCCGCAAGAAAAAAGTCGATATCGCCATCGGCAATGTCGTGGGCTCCAATATTTTCAATATCTTCTTCATTCTTGGAGTATCATCGACAATCCTACCAATCACGATCCAACCGGAAAACTTTAGGGACATCTGGATGAATATCATTGCAGGACTACTCCTCTTTGTATTTATTTTCACTGGAAAAGAAAGAAAATTGGAAAGGTGGGAAGGTGTAATCTTCCTCGTGCTTTACACTGCCTATGTGACCTCCTTGGTCATGGATTCACTGTAAAATCGGTTTTGGAGCGGTGGCGGGCAACGAATTTCCGACATCGATTCAAGACAATCAGGACTGATCTTCAGCATATTCCCCATCGAAGTTGATCCAAAGCTGCTTTCCAGGAAAGTAATCCTCTTCCTCTAGGTTGAGATTGGATATGCCGATCCCCAAAAGGCGCACATCCGCCACGAGTGGCTCCTGATGCCACAGTTCCCAGATTATTTCTTTGATTCTCGCAGGTTCCAGAAACTTCTCGATTGTTTTGCTGCGCGTATGTATCGTGAAATCATGGTACTTGATCTTGAGTGTCACGGTTCTGCCTTTGACGCCGGATCGTTCCATCCTACGGACAACCTCTTCCCAAATCCGCTCCAAGGCATCCGCGATTTGCTCATCTTCGCTGATGTCTTTGGAAAAAGTGCTCTCGGCACTTAAGGATTTTCGGATGCGGTTGGGTTTGACCTCACTCAGGTGGATTCCGCGGACGATATTGTAAAAATGGAGCCCCGATTTTCCGAATTTCTTGGTCAAGTACTGTACGGAATATTGCTTCAGGTCAAATCCATTGTGGATACCCAACTCCTTCATTTTCTCCGCTGTCACCTTTCCGATCCCGTAAAAACGCTCAATCGGCAATTTTTCCAGAAATGCCTCCGCATCCTTTGGCAAAATCACGGCCTGACCGTTGGGCTTATTGATATCCGAGGCGGTTTTTGCAAGGAATTTATTGTAGGAAATACCAGCAGAAGCATTCAATCCCAACTCATCCTTGATGCGTTTTCTGATTTCCAAGGCGATTCGGGTCGCTGATGGGTTATTGACCTTGTTTTCCGTCACATCCAAAAATGCCTCGTCCAAGGAAAGCGGCTCGACAAGGTCCGTGTAATCCAAAAAAATTTGTCGGATCTGGCCCGAAATCTCCTTGTAACGCTCAAACCGCGGCCGCACAAAAATCAACCCGGGACATCTCAAAGCCGCAATCTTTCCAGACATCGCGGAGCGCACGCCGAATTTCCTGGCTTCATACGACGCGGCGGCCACCACTCCCCTTTCGCGATTACCTCCGACCGCAACGGGTTTTCCACGCAGGTCAGGATTGTCCAACTGCTCCACCGAAGCGAAAAACGCGTCCATGTCCACATGGATGATCTTTCGTATCGTGGATTGGTCAATCATCGTTGTCGAGTCAAAACTTCCAATATAGCCGAGGCCTTGAGAAGACATTCCTCATACTCATATGCAGGATCTGCATCATAAGTAATCGCCGAACCGACGGCAAAGTAGCCCTTACCGAGCGACTTGTCGAATACAATACTGCGGATGATCACGTTAAAATCAAAGTCCCCGTTCGGCTGCACGACACCCAATGTCCCGGAAAACCATCCTCGCGTGAAATTCTCATAGCGCTCGATCAGTTCCATGCACTTGATTTTGGGCGCCCCCGTCATGCTACCCATTGGGAAAGCGGCATGGAAAATCTCCTTTAGTGAAACTTTTTCCCTGAGAGTTGAACTAACCGTTGAAATCATCTGGTGAACTTTGGGAAATGCATAGACCCCAAACAGTTCATCCACATCGACTGTACCGATTTCAGAAACCTTGGAAAGGTCATTCCGCATCAGATCCACAATCATGAGGTTTTCCGCTCTTTCCTTTTCGGAATCTAGAAGCCGAAGTCTCAGCATCTCGTCTTCCGCCTCGTTTTTGCCACGTCGAATGGTGCCTTTGATGGGCTGCGCAATCAGTTTTCTGCCTGTCTTTTTGAGAAAACGCTCCGGACTGGCAGCAAGCAGGTACAAGTTATTGGCCTTGTAAAAAGCCGAAAAAGGCATCAAAGAGGTCCGCATCAGATCGAGAAATCCCAAAATTGGATTCCAGGAATATTGTTGAAAAAGAAACGCTTGGCAAAAATTCAGCTCATAAATATCTCCCTCCACAATATGCTGTTGGATTGCTTTGACTTTCTCCGAATAGGTTTCCTTGGACTCAAGTCCAAGAACCTCAACGCGGGGGTTTTTATCCGGCAAAACTTCCGAAAACCGCTCGAAATCCGTTGCCAGCATGCTGGCGTCTAGATGCGAAAAAACCAAAATGCCATCCTCCCATGAAATCGACAATTCAGCCTCCCAAAAAACATAATCCGGACAGTCGACCATGGTAGGATTTTCACTCTTCAACGCTTCGATCTTGTTTTTGAAGTCATATCCCACCAACGCCACCAGGTCGTTCTCGAACGGCACAATCCCGATCTGTCCCCAGGATATTGACTTGCTACCAGCTAAAATCCGCCCTTGGAATTCACCATTTGGATAGCCGAAGTGGGTTGTCGGGGAATACAAAAAAAATGGAAAACGGGCATCCAGCCATCCCAAGAGTTTGCGCTTAAAAAACTCAGACTGGCCCGTTGGTACTTGGATTTCTACTTTCACGCAGTAAAAATAAAAAAAAGGGTGACCCGAAAGTCACCCCTACTCCCAACTGGTGTAGCGATCTGAATCAATTGGTTGTAATCTCAAAACCAACGCTTACAGTATTGTAGATGAATTGGTCTTTAGCTTTGTCAACAGCGGCACTTTCATCGCCGTAGGACAATCCCCAAGCGGTTCTATCGATGTTGAATCCGGCTTTAGCGGAAACTTTGCCATCAGTGATTGTCACCGCAGCAGGAAACTTGATGTTTTTGGTTGTACCACGCATTGTCAAGTTGCCAGAGATCCAATGGGTAGGATTGGCAGGAGCAATTTCTGAATCTTTCTGAGGCGTGTTTGCTGATGGGAACTGAGTCAGGTCCTGAATAGCCGCAACACCAAAAGGTTCTACGCCGGTAACTTCAAACACTGCCTGTGGATGGTTGGCAGCGTCAAAGAAATCAGGAGATTGCAAGTGGCCCCACAGTTTTCCGTAGAATTCATTGGTCTCTTCCATGTCCTGGATTTTCAAACCCGTAATATCGAAAACGAATTTCGCTCCGGTCAACTCATTTCCCTTCACGATCACTTCTCCAGAAACCGCTGGAATGTAGCCAAAATGTTTCCCGGTCGGCTTGTATCCTGTCCAGTTGATTTTGCTTGTAGCTGGGTCAACGGTCAAAGTTGCTCCTTCTGCTTCCGCAACTTCCTGTGCTTCGCTGGTTTCTACTGTCTCGCCGGGCTTGCTGCATGAAAGCACCAAGAACGTAAATGCGACAAATAAGCCTGTTCTTTTTACTAAGTTCATAACGTTTGATTTGTTTGGTTTCGACATTAAATGTATATACACGTAAACTGATTTGCATAGAAAAAGTTCACGGTGCAGAAAAAAAAAGAATATTTTTGAAGAGAAAGAAAAACCATATCCGAGGAAAATGGCGCTCATAAAAAGTGTAAGGGGATTCCAGCCCAGTTTTGGAGAAAGTTGCTGGCTCGCAGATAACGCGACAGTCGTAGGCGATGTTATCATGGGCAACAATTGCACCGTCTGGTTCAACGCGGTCGTTCGTGGCGACGTCCACCAAATCCGGATCGGAAACGACACCAATATCCAAGATGGCGCAGTCATCCATTGTACCTACCAAAAAGCCGGAACGTATATTGGTAACAAAGTCTCCATTGCACACAATGCCATCGTCCATGGCTGTACGATTCATGATAATGTATTGATTGGAATGGGGGCAATTGTCATGGACAATGCGGTAGTACATTCGGGCGCAGTCATTGCAGCCGGTGCCGTTGTGTTGTCAGGTACGGTGGTCGAAGCCAACTCAATTTACGCGGGAATGCCGGCAAGGAAAGTAAAAGAAACGGGACCTGAAATGCTTGAAGTCATCCACCGGACAGCACGAAATTACCCTATGTATGCCGAATGGTTCAAATCAGAGAAAGAATGAATTTATTTTTTAAGAACAGTCAAAACAAGGTTTTGGCGATTTTGGGCGTATTGATACTTGTTTTCAACCTATGGCTGCTTCCATTAGGTACTGAGGGAAAAATCCCACTTGACCTCAAGTTTGGCTACGACACGAAGGAAGCTTTTGAAGTTTTGGAGGAGTTAGGCGCAACAATACTTCCAAAGTATAGATTTGGCCTTTTGGTCACGGACATGATTTATCCATTTGTTTATGGTGGATTTCTATCCCTGCTTCTGCTGAGGGTCTGGGGAAAAAGGTGGATTTTGATGTTTCCGGTTTTGGTGATGCTGCTCGATATCGATGAAAACCTATCAATTCTTACCTTGGTGGATACTTTTCCCCAGCTCTCAGATTCCGACGTGGAAAGGGCAAGCCTCTTAACCTCTGCAAAATGGGTAATGGTGGGAGTCACATTCTCAATCTTGATTGCCGGGTCGATCAAAGGACGCTTCCGCAAGTAATGCCGTGATAATTTAGCGCTGATTTCCAGTAAAATTACCCATTTCGTGATGAAACTATTTCTCACTGAATTCGAAATCCATCGATTACCAAAACCACGTTCAATATTTCTATCCGGATTTACCCAAACGCCCAAAATGTTTTAGGATTTTTTTTGTGAATCCTGAAAAGGGGGCTATTTTTAGTAGGAATAGACGATCCAATTTTATGAAAGAAGAATATTTCAAGTGGTATTCCCCGCATTTGCATCGGGATGTGCAAATGCTTGTTTTTGGCCACAGAGGGTATCCCGTCGTGTTGTATCCCACATCGATGGGCTCCTTTCACGAAAACAAGGATATGGGTCTCATTGGGTCCGCGCACTGGTTTATCGAGCAGGGGCTGATCCAGATTTACTGTCCGGAAAGCAATGACCGAAACAGTTTCTACAACAAGCATGTCCATCCTCACCAGCGTATCCAAAACCACATCGCCTACGACCACTTTATCCTCCATGATGTGGTGGAAAAAGTCCGGCATCACACCGCCGTCGGCAAAGTGGTGATGGCGGGTTGTAGTTTTGGGGGATATCATGCCGCTACATTCGCTTTCAGACATCCTGATGTGGTGAGCCACATGTTTTCGATGTCCGGGGCTTTCGAAATACGCAATTTCATGGATGGCTACAATCACGGCGACATTTACTACAATTCCCCATTGGAGTTTTTACCCGGCCTGCACAATCCTGCACTTTGGCAAATGGACATCGTGCTCGGTACGTCCAATTGGGACATTTGCTTCGATGCCAACATCAAGTTAAGCGATGTGCTCGAAGGAAAAAGAGTACCCCATTGGTTGGATGCCCGAAAGGACCGACACCACGACTGGCCACTTTGGAAGGAAATGTTTCCCCATTATTTATCCAGAATCAAGTTCAATTAACTAAATAACATCATTTATGAAAAAAATCGGAATCCTTTTTGGCATGGAAGACACTTTTCCCCATGCTTTCGTGGAACGGATCAATGAAAAGAAAGAAAAAGGCATCATCGCCGAGCCTGTGTCGATAGACAAAGTCATCCAAAACCAACTGACCGAGTACGCGGTCATCATTGATAGGATTTCGCAGGATGTACCCTTCTATAGGGCTTACTTGAAAAACGCGGCCTTGACAGGTACGGCAGTCATCAACAACCCCTTCTGGTGGAGTGCGGACGACAAGTTCTTCAATAACTGCCTTGCGGACAAGCTTGGTGTCCCCCTGCCGAATACTGTAATTCTCCCTTCCGCGGAACATCCAACAGATACCACCGCAAAGTCATTTAGGAACCTCAAAATGCCATTGGATTGGCAGGGAATTTTCGACTATGTAAAATTCCCCGCCTACATGAAGCCCTATGCTGGAGGTGGATGGAAAAATGTCTACAGGCTGGAAAATAAGGAGGAATTCTTCCAGAAACACAGGGAAACCGGCCAGTTGGTCATGTTGCTTCAGGAGGAAATCGTATTTGACGAATACTTCCGGGTGTATTGCTTGGGCGGAAAAGCCGTACGCATCATGGAGTACGAGCCCAGGAATCCACATCATCTGCGCTACGTCGTCAACCGACCACCTGCCTCGAAAAAACTGCTGGCGAAGGTTAAGGAGTATGCAATCGCCCTTTGCCAAGGTCTGGGATATGACTTCAATACCGTGGAATTTGCCGTCAGGGATGGAGTCCCGTATGCGATCGATTTTGGAAATCCAGCACCGGATGCCGACGTCAACTCAGTAGGTCAGGCCAATTTTGATTGGGTAGTGGAAGAAGCTGCTAAAATGGCCATTGCATATGCAAAAACCCAAAAACCAGGAAAAATCAACCTTACCTGGGGGACGTTCATGAAGGATGCAGTAGCCGACGCCAAAAGATTCTGATCTATGCTAAGAAAATTACCGGTATTTACCCTCGGGGTAGAGGAAGAATACCAAATCATCGATCCCAACACACGGGACTTGAGATCGCACATGTCCAAAATCGTGGATGGTGCCAAGATTTTTCTTAAGGAACAGGTCAAAGCCGAAATGCACCAATCGGTGGTGGAAGTAGGCACCAACATTTGCCAAAGTGTAGCTGATGCGAGAAAAGAAGTCTCTTTCCTCAGGAGAAAAATCGTGGATTTAGCCTCAGAACAAGGCCTGGTAGTAGGCGCTTCGGGCACACACCCCTTTTCCAAATGGCAGGACCAACCGATCACGGACGATCCCAGATACCATATGATTGTGAAGGAGCTTCAGGATACCGCGCGGTCCAATTTGATTTTTGGCCTGCACGTACATGTGGGTATCGAAAACCGGGAAATAGCCTTGCATATCATGAACCAGGCCTGCTATTTCCTCCCGCACATCTATGCGCTATCCACCAACTCCCCGTTTTGGGAAGGAAGAAATACTGGCTTCAAGGCATTTCGCGCACACGTCTTTGCGAAGTTTCCGAGGACAGGACTGCCGGAGTATTTCGATTCTGTCCAATCCTACGATAATTTCCTCGAGACTTTGGTCAAGACCAATTGCATAGACAATCCCAAGAAAATCTGGTGGGACCTCCGGATGCATCCTTTCTTCAGTACCATCGAATTCAGGATTTGCGATATGTGTCTGACGGTAGACGAGACGATTTGCATTGTGGCATTGATTCAAGCCGTTGTTGCCAAATTGTACAAGATGCACATGATGAACACCAGCTTCAACATCTACCGCATCGCCCTAATTCGTGAAAACAAATTCCGTGCGGCAAGGTATGGTACCGATGGATTGATGATTGATTTTGGCCAAAAAACCGAGGTGCCTTACAAAGAGCTCATGATCGAACTGTTGGATTTTGTGGATGATGTCGTGGACGAACTCGGAAGCCGAGATGAAATCAACTATGTGCATCAAATCCTCAAAAACGGAACCGGTGCCGACAAACAGCTCCAGGTCTTCGAAGATGGGGGCCATGACCTAACCAAAGTCGTTGATTTTATTGTGGGAGAGTTCACCAAAGGAATATAAACCCGCTTGGAACCGAAAAATGGTAATGCAAAATCAACCTAGCTTATCCAAAGCGATTTTGCGTTACCTTTCGCCCTCATCCAAATGTTGAAACCATGCATGAAAAGATCAAAGTAGCCGTCTTGGACATGTACAACGGCAAGGCAAACCAAGGCATGCGTTGTATCCATGACATCGTTGGCAGGTTTCCAAACGACCTTAGCCTGGATGTCTTTGATGTGAGGCAGCGGGCCGAGGTACCCAATTTGGAAGATTACAACCTATATATCTGTTCTGGAGGCCCAGGAAATCCCTTGGAAGGCGATGGAATTTGGGACAAAAAATTCTACGGGCTCCTCGATGGCCTATGGAATTGGAACCAACAAAATGAACGAAAAAAGTACGTACTGTTCATTTGCCATAGTTTCCAAATGGCGGTGCAGCACTTCGGCTTTGCGGAAGTCTGCAAACGTAAATCGACATCCTTCGGGGTGATGACAATTCACAAAACTGAGGAAGGAATGATGGATCCGCTATTCGAGGGATTGGACAATCCTTTTTGGGCGATAGATTCCCGGGATTACCAAGTTGTACAACCCCACCACAAACGTTTCAAAGAAATCGGTGCGGAGATCATCGCGCTCGAAAAGATTCGGGACCACGTGGTCTACGAAAGGGCAATCATGGCGATCCGATTTTCTCCTGAAATGGTGGGCACCCAATTCCATCCGGAGGCTGACCCAGTTGGCTTCCTTAACCACCTCAAAAAACACGAGGTCCGGGATGAAATCATCGAACTGAAGGGGAAACAGAAATACCTCTTTATGCTCGAACATCTTGTGGAAGAAGATACGATCTACAAAACGAATGAAACTCTTATTCCCAATTTCCTCCGCCAGTCCATTCAGGCTATCCGCGCCCAACATGAAGTTTTACTTTGAAAGAAACATGATGCTATGATCGAGCAGCACCGCCAATTTTTCAACCACGCTTTCAGCAAAGAGAAATACAAGGCATTCTTGGATGATATCGCCTCGGACTTTGATTACCTACCTACATTTCGTATCGCTGAGACACCGCTTTTTATTACTGATAAGCTAAAACAGCAATTGCTGGAAGGTTGTCAACAGGTAATTGATTTTATACAAAGACCTGATTTCAATGAACTTACCGAAAAGGCTGTGGAAGTAAACTTCAACGTGCCAAACCAAGACGCCCATACCCAGTTCCTGGCAATTGATTTTGGGATTTGCGAGGAAGATGGCGAGATCGTCCCGAAGCTGATCGAAGTGCAGGGCTTCCCGTCCGTGTTCAACTTCCAGTTCAACATGTTTGAAAAACTCAAAAAGGCCTACCCTTTTCTGGAGGACTTCAACCCCTACCTAGAAGGATTGGATGCAAATGGTTACTACGACAAATTCAAAGAGACTGTGCTCAATGGGCATTCGCCCAAAGAAGTGGTTTTGTTGGAAATCGAGCCGGAAAAGCAAAACACCAAGATTGACTTCTACTATTGCAAGCGGGACTTGGGGATTCCTTACCTCTGCGTCACCGAGATCATCAAGCATGGAAAAAAGCTGTTTTACAAAGACGCCTCAGGCAAGGAAATCCAGATCAAGCGTATCTACAACCGCGTGATTTTTGACGAATTGGTGACAAGGACTGACCTTCCGATGCAATTTTCGTTTTTGGAAGAACTTGACGTGGAGTGGGCTGGACACCCTAACTGGTTTACACGCATCAGCAAGTTTATCCTTCCCTACCTCAAGGGGCCCTATTTCAATGAAACCACCCTGCTGTCAGACCTGCAAGAAATACCCGAGGATTTGGAGAATTACGTACTGAAGCCACTGTTTTCCTTTTCAGGAAGTGGCGTGATTTTCCACGTTCAAAAATCCGATGTCGAGGCCGTCAAGGAAAAGGACCTCTATGTGCTTCAGCGCAAGGCACACTATGCGCCCATTCTTCAGGCACTCGAAGGTCGAGTGAAGGCCGAGGTACGAATATTGGGCGTATGGCCTGAAAAAGACAGCCAACCAACATTGATTGGTAACCTGGTCCGCCTCAGTCGCGGCGAGATGATCGGCGTCAAGTTCAACAAAGACAAGGATTGGGTCGGCGGTACGATTGGCTTGTTTGAGAAAGAAAAATAAGCTCCTGATCGACAAAAAGGCATAATTGCCATCACGGATTGGAATCCAACAATCCTAACTATCTGGCTACAAAGCCCGTAATCCTTTATGGGCCTAATGCCCACTAACCAAAAATCGATGTACTACCTGGAAAGCATTTTGGTAGCAAAGGGTGAAGAAGGCCGATTCCCCTACAACATTCCCGCATTCCGCGCAATGGGTAGGATGGTTTTTGACAGTCCGATCACAGTATTTGTGGGTGAAAACGGTGCGGGAAAATCCACGCTTTTGAAGGCCTTGGCCATCAAACTCAACTTGCCGGCTATCGGAAGTACGGATTTAGAGAGCGATGAGACCTTGTCTGGATTCCAAAGTTTCAGCAATTCCATCAAACTTTCCTGGCGGAACCGTGCATACCG
Source organism: Mariniradius sediminis (assembly GCF_021491425.1). Lineage (NCBI taxonomy): Bacteria > Pseudomonadati > Bacteroidota > Cytophagia > Cytophagales > Cyclobacteriaceae > Mariniradius > Mariniradius sediminis. Next base: position 33,971 of record NZ_JAKEVZ010000018.1, read on the forward strand.
GGGCTTCTTTTTTCGGGCTGAGGATTATTTCGGTTTTGTAAAACGCCTGCGCAGCCTGGACCAAGAACTGAAGGGAGATATCGTGGACTTCGAAAAGCGACTGAGTGGCACAGGATTGAAGTTGGCGGTCGGTGCCGTGCATGGCCAAAAAGAAGCCTTACAAAGGAGATACGGTGACCTGACAAAGGTGTCCCATGGCGAAGGATTTCTGAAAGTACTGCAAGGGAGGCTTCAGTCTGAGGGAATTTACCTGATTGACGAACCCGAGGCAGCGCTTTCCCCACAGCGTCAACTTGCACTTTTTTCATTGATCAAAAATCTGGCGCAAAACGAGGGCTGCCAGTTTATCATCGCAACGCACTCCCCCATCCTGATGTGCCTACCCAAGGCCCAATTGTTTCAATTTGACGATACGGTTCATCCCGTTTCCTACGAAGAAACCGAGCATTTCACGATTCTGAAAAACTTTTTGAACAACCCCGAGGCGTTTTTGAGGTATTTGTGATTATTCCGAATTTGTCAATTTCCAAAAATCATTTTACCGACCACGTGCTCGCAAAAATGTACACAGTTGATGCCCAAGGATTTTCCAGGTATCTGGTCAAGGATAACTTTCCTACCCTTCAAATGCCACCATAAGTATTAAAAGAGGCATAACTACCACGCTCACTATACCGAGGCCAATCGAACGCGGCGCATTGAACTTGCGAACCTTTACAAATTCAATTTCATCAATTGGAATACCAATCATATACCGGTCAGATTTCCCAAGTCTTGCTTGGGTTAACGGATTTTTTTCAAGCAAACCTTTTAACTCCCCATCTTCCAACTCATCGTATATCAGGATAAATCTTGACTTATATGTCTGCACTATAATCCTATCTCCCTGCCTGAGTTTGCTGAGATTCTTGGAATTGAACTTTCCATCCGTTGATTTTGCTTCCGATTTCGGCTGTATTGATTCGATATTATTGTAAGATGCACAGGAATCAAGAAGCAAAACTAAGAGGTATATACAAAAAATTAACTTGCCCGAAAAGTTGGGTATTCGCTGAGAGAACGTGTTTCGTTTCATTGGTCCGCCAGAGTTGATATTCAATCTAAAGTTATGACCCCTGTACCGATTCAAATAATTTCAAACAATTGATTTATAGCATTTTATAATAAATAGAAAATTAAAAAAACGGAATCTTAATTTTGAATTGGCTTAAAAAAATCGGGTATTAAAAATTTGCAAATCGTACCAACCTGGGGTTGAATAAATAATAGAGAAAACTCAAGACTTCCCAGCAAAAAAGCCATCCAAAGTTTCAAGTCACATTTTGACAGAATACATTTCAGCATTTAAATTGATGACTCCGCATCACGTAAAAATATCCGAGTTTTAATTATATGCCTGCTTACCTCACATATTGTATTCTGAGTTCCGTAATGAGATAGCAAGCATGGCATACAATGAAATGACAATAGCAGCAGGCAATGCAAGTCCCGAGATGTAGTTGTACTTTCGAATCTGGACTTTCTTAATCTCGGTGACCGGAATCCGCATTTGGTAGCGATCCTTCACTGCAATAGGGTCGTTTGTTACAGGTTCGCGCATCAACATACCTTTGAGATGTTGCTCGTCAGTTTCTTGATAAATCAAATAGTAGCGCTGTGCCTGGTAAGTTGTGACCAAAATGATATCCTCCTGGTCCAATTTTTCAATCTGCCGGAGGTCAAAGACATCATTTGATTCCGGCTTATCAAGCCTTGGTCTGGTGTTTTCGATGTTTCTGAAAGTGACGCAGGAACTTGTAAAGAGAAGTCCAAATGCGAGGAAAATATACATGAAACTTAAACGAAACCTGTTCATAGCAACCTCTTAAATGGATTTTGATGAGTTTCACAAAAATCAGATCAACTAAGTTACACAATTATCCCAAGCGGACAGCATCATCCCCACATTTGACTTTACATTTTCCAACAACACGACCTATTGAAAACCATCAGTCTTGCTTGACACAAGACTTACTTGATCCGGAAAGCCTTCCCAAAAGCCTCCCTCGAAAAGAGTAGCTGTCCCCTTTTTGGACCACATATGTAGGGTCAAAAAAATCCAAGTAACAAACTACCGCTGACTTTGTATGACCTCCCACTTTTTTGATCATCCAAAACTCCAGTGATTCGCCAATTACTCATGAATTCTACGCGTGGGAACTTAAAAAATGTGGAAAATATTCAATAAAGCGCATTTTTCAATTTGGGCTTCCTACGCATTTGGACTAAATTGGATCAATCAATCTCCCCAAAATGCCGTCATTCCCAATTGCCGATTTCCATGTGCATCCAAACCTAAAGACATATGGAAGAACCTTTGATAGGCGAGCAAAGGGTACCGAACAACTTTGGATGGAATCCAAGCCCGGCTTTTGGCAACTCAAGAAAAATGCACTTCTCGGACTGACCCATTTCAGCCAAGCGACCTACCTGATGTTGATAAAGGGCGGCGTGCGGGTTGCGATGGTTTCTTTGTATCCGTTCGAGAAGGGCTTTTTCGAAAATGGACGTTTGAAGGGCACACTCGCTGCGATTATCGCCAATTTCATCACCCAGATTGGGTTTAGCAGAATCCGCCACCTTCAGAAACAAATGGATTATTTCCAGGAACTCGCAGGAGAAATGGACTTTTTGCTTAAAGTGGATCAGTCTTTCGAGCAAAATGGTATTTCCTACAAAGCGAAATGGGCGGAAAATTGGACAAATGCCCAAGAAATTCTAGCAACACCAAACAGTCTGGCGCTCATCCCGACCATCGAAGGCGCACATGTATTCAATTCCGGCTTGGGAAAATTTGGCAAAAACCCTGATCGGGAAGAAATACTGAACAACATCCGAAGTGTAAAATCATGGAAGTTCCCTCCGTTTTTCATCACGTTCGCCCATAATTTCAATAATGACCTATGCGGCCATGTAAGAAGCCTCGAAAAGGCTGGCAAACTTCTCGACCAATCCGAAGGCATCAATCTCGGATTCTCTGAATTGGGTTGGGAAGTGCTGGAACATTTGACGTCAACGCAATTTGGCCGGCCAATCCTCATTGACGTGAAGCACATGAGCGTGAAGTCCCGAAAGGAATTCTATGCTTGGAACAATCGCCTACCGAGTCCCCTGCCCGTTTTGGCGAGCCACTCGGGCGTTGCCGGCTTGAACTTTTCGAAAACATCCAAAAACCCAAATACCCCAACTTGGCTTTGCCACGATGAGATCAACTTTTTCGATGAGGATATCTTGGAAATCGGAAAAACAAAAGGCATACTCGCCCTACAACTCGACAGCAGTCGCCTCGCCAATGCGGCTAAAATCAAAAAAAACCTTATCAGCAAAAATCGGGAGACGGCAATTGGCGAATCCTGCCAAATCCTTTGGGCAAACATCCAACACGCCGCTGAAATACTCGATCAAAACGGACTCGATGCCTGGGATTCCATCGCAATCGGCAGCGACTTTGACGGGACCATCAATCCCTTGGAGGGAATTTACACCACGCTTGATTTCCAGGATATGGCCAATGCGCTGCTGGAATTGGCAAAGAATTATCACAAAAACAGTTCGCTAATATCTCCGAAAAACCGACAAATTGAACCGGAAGCTATCATTTCCAAGATTCTATTTGAAAATGGCGGGAATTTCCTTCAACGGAATTTCTAATGAAAAAAGCGAATCAAATACCTGCATCGTCCCATGGACTAAAGTTAAGGGATATACTTTTAAACATAAAAACAAAGCCAACAATCGACGCAACTCCTACCACTCCCCACACCACGTAATTTTTCTTCCAAACCTCCACTTTCTGAATTTCCTCCAGCGGGATCTTGATCAAATAGCGATCATTCAGCTTCAGGATATCACCAGTTACCGGTTCCTTCCAAACCAGCCCAATCAAAGTACCATTTTCGACCTTTTTGTAAAGGACATTATAATCCCGCTCTGCAGTTTTTGCGATTATCCGTTCATTCGCACCCATCTTCATGAACTCACTTTCTGGAAACTGCTCAAATTGAGGGCGCTCTTTTGTTTTTGGCGCAACGTCCATGACGTCTTTGTAAATCATACAACTTGTGGTCAAAAAGAGAAGCGCCATAAAAAGGGCCAGCGAACGTAAAAAAGGATTAATTCTCATCGGTCGTAGAGTTAAGGTTAAAAATCAAAAGCCATTTTCCTACATTTTTTTTGCTGGAAAAATGGACTTTACTGGCATTTGCCAATATCCCTAAATTACCGACTTACTTCGGCAGCTGAAAAACAGCCCGATACTCGTTTTGGCAATTTCCACCAAAATGCCAAAATAGATTGGCGAAAATCAATAAAATCCTCTGTTTTACGGAAATCTCGTCTTTTTCATACCTATTCGCATGGAAATTTACGGCTTCACCAACATATACTCATAGGTGCTCTGAAGGCCCAAAGGAATCCCCAAGGTCCAATACAAAAGCAGAAACAAGGTCCATGTCACCAACAGCATGATCGAATACGGAATCATGATCGACACCAAAGTGCCGATTCCCGTGGACTTGACATAGCGTTGGCAGAAAACTACGATCAATGGAAAATAGGGCAAAAGCGGTGTGATGATATTGGAAACAGAATCGCCGACACGGTAGGCCGCCTGCGTCAAATCCGGCGAAATTCCCAACTGCATCAGCATCGGGACGAAAATCGGACTGATCAATGCCCACTTGGCAGAAGCCGAACCCACGAGAAGGTTAACCAAGGAGGTCAGTATGACAATTCCGACAATAGTGATTTGCGCGGGAAGATTCATGGACTGGAGAAAATCCGCTCCCTTCAACGCTGTCAAAGCACCGATATTGGACTTTGAAAATGAATCGATGAAAAGTGCACAGAAAAAAGCCATCACGATGTAATAAGCCATACTACCCATGGACTTGCTCATGGAGGCAATCATGTCCTTCATCGTCTTGTAGGTACCACTAGTAAAGCCGAAAATCAAGCCAGGAATCCAAAAAATCACAAAAATCAGCGGAACGATGGACTTCATCAGCGGCGCATCCCTTGAGGTCAGTTCACCTACCGGATCCCGGAGCGCTGAGTCATTCGGATATGCCCAGAAAAACAAACCTGCCAAGCAAATGGCCATCACAGCGAACGCGACCCAAAATGCCTTTCCTTCCTTCTCGGTCAAAGATTCCATCTTGGGAACATCTTCAAGATTCGTATCAACCTGGATATTTTTGTTCAATCTGGGTTCGATCACACGATCCGTCAAAAACCAAACCACAGCAATTACGACTACACTCGAAAGCCCAGTGAAGAAAATATTGTTCAATGGATTCAATACGATCTCGGGATCGATGATCTGGGCTGCTGATTGGGTGAAGCTCTGGATCAAAGGATCAATACTTGAGGGAATGAAATTGGCACTAAAACCGCCCGAAACCCCTGCAAAAGCAGCAGCAATGCCAGCCAATGGATGCCTACCTGCAGCATAGAAAATCACGCCCCCAAGCGGAATCACCAGTACATAGCCCGCATCAGCCGCTGTATGGCTCACGATTGCCACCAGTACAAGAATCGGCGTGAGTAGCATTTTGGGAGTTACCCCCAACAAGAATTTCAAGCCCGCATTGATAAAACCCGAATGTTCAGCCACACCGACACCCAGCATCGCCAACAATACCACACCCAGCGGCGGGAAATTGATAAAAACCGAAGTCATATTGGCAAGAAAAGAAGCCAGGAAGGTCCCCGTCAACAAATTTTGAATCCGCAACTCCCCACCTGACCGTGGGTCTACCGCTCCAAAATCGATCGGAGCAAGTAATGCCGACAAAACCCAGGTGAGCAACATCAAAGAAAAAAACAACATAGCCGGATCGGGAAGCTTGTTGCCCGCTCTTTCGATAAAATCCAAGAATCTATCCAAAAAGGTACGGGGCTTTTGTTCGATTTTGCTCATAAAGGATTAAATTGGGTTCATCCAAAAATAACAAGCCTTCACTATTTTCAAGCATACCTTGCCTACTTTCTACGCTTTCGATGAATATTGACCCCGCCACCGCCCCAAAGGAGGTCAAAGACGACCTTATTGGACTCAAAGGATTTTTAGACCAAAGTCTTCCCGCCAAAAAATTGGACCAAAATGTCCTGATATGTGCATGGAACATCCGCATGTTTGGTGGTCTGACGATGAAATGGGAGTCAGAACCAAACGATTCCCCAAAGCGGGACATGCATTCCTTGCTGTGCATTGTCGAAATCCTGCGGAGATTTGACATCATCGCCGTACAAGAAGTCCGAGGAAAATTCAAATGCCTCCGGGAAGCAATGAGATTACTTGGGCCGAATTGGAGTTTCCTCATGACCGACGTGACCAAAGGAGACAAGGGCAACAATGAGCGACTCGCCTTTATTTTTGACAATAGAAAGGTGAAACTCTCAGGTCTTGCCTGTGAAATCGTCATTCCGGACGATGAATTGGAAAAAAACAAAGCGATCAATGCAGATGCCCTCCAACGCCAATTTGCCCGAACTCCCTATGCGGTGAGCTTTCAGGTCGCCAATCATACCTTTGTGCTTTTGACGCTGCATGTGTTGTTTGGAAAAAAATCTGCTGACCGTGTCGCCGAAATACAGGCCATCGCCGACTGGATCAAAGGCTGGGCAGAAGAAATGAATTCGTGGAATCACAGCATGATTACCTTAGGGGATTTCAACCTGGAGCGTGGACACGACCCGACGCTACAGGCATTTCTTTCGACGGGATTGCACATACCACCCGACTTGGACCCGCACGCGAGGACGATATTCAAAAAATCCACCACCTATTACGACCAGATTTCTTGGTTTAAAAATAACACTTCACTGCAATACAATGGCGGCGGAATTGTTGATTTTCGGGATAAGCTCCTCACAAACAGAACCCATACATTGCAGGAGCTATCCTTTCGGATTTCCGACCATTTCCCCCTTTGGGCTGAATTTCTCACACCTTAAAATAAACCCAGCATGAAAAAACACCAATTACTCCCGATTTGCCTTGCCGGCCTTTTGCTTGCTTCAGGATCCTTTGCCCAAATCGAAGACAAAACTTCCATCGTAGCCAAAGGCGCGAAAGTGGAAAAAGCGGCTGATGGCTTCAACTTTACGGAGGGTCCAGCAGTTGCCAAAAACGGTGACGTGTACTTCACCGACCAACCCAATGACCATATCCACAAGTGGTCGGCGAAAGACGGAAAGGTCAGCCTTTTCATGGAAAATACCAGCCGCTCAAACGGTACCTATTTCGATAAAAATGGTATGCTGATCTCCTGTGCTGATTTGGAAAACGAACTTTTGGCGATAGGTCCGGACGGAAAAACCGAGGTTTTGGTCACAGACTACCAAGGAAAAAAGCTGAACGGACCGAACGACGTTTGGATCGCTCCCAACGGCACGATGTACGTCACAGATCCACTTTATAAAAGGGCTTGGTGGAAACGCAGCCCAGAAATGCAGCAGGATGGCGAACATGTGTATATGCTTTCTGCCGATCGAAAGACATTTACAAGAGTCGCCGATGATTTAACCAAACCCAATGGCATCATAGGCACGCCTGACGGTAAAAAATTATATGTAGCCGATATCGGCGCAGGCAAGACCTATTCCTTTGACATCCTGTCCGACGGCAGCCTCGCCAACAAGCAGCTTTTTGCCGAACTCGGTTCAGATGGGATGACAATTGACACAAAAGGCAACATCTACCTCACCGGCAAAGGCGTGACCGTATTCAATCCGAAGGGAGAGCAAATCGCCCAAATCCCCATTGAAGAACGATGGACAGCCAATGTGGTGTTTGGCGGCAAGGACCGAAAAACGCTCTTTATCACCGCGATGGGTTCTGTCTACACTTTGAAAATGAAGGTGAAGGGAGCTTATTGATTTGGCTATTCCTTTACTCCCCAAGGATCCGAAATCCTTGGGGAGTTTCCTATACAATCGGAAACCTATTGGCGTCAGTAGAACTGTTTAGCTGAAAAGCATTCTGTCTTTTTTTCAAACATATTCACACCCAAAAGCAAGATCATTCTGTACAAAACGTAATTTTCCATATAAACAGATATTTTTCATCTGATTGGTCTTTATTGAATTTTGAAATTTAGTAGATTTAAAAAACGTTGCATCCGATATAGTTCGGGTGGATTTTGCCCAAAACAACCATGATGAAACCTACGAATACCAAAGATCCCGAGTATTACCACAAAGTGGTGGATTGCCAATACGCTTGTCCCGCCCATACGCCAGTTCCCGAATACATCCGCCTCATTGCAGCCGAAAAATACACCGAGGCCTATATGGTCAACTGGGAATCAAACGTGTTTCCAGGAGTCCTTGGCCGAACTTGTGACCGGCCTTGCGAGCCGGCTTGCCGTCGGGTGCGTGTTGAAGAAGAGCCGGTAGCAATTTGTCGCTTGAAAAGAGTCGCCGCAGACAACAAAGGCGACGTGAAGAATTACATGCCACAAGGCCCATTCCAACCAAATGGCAAGAAAGTCGCTTTGATTGGCGGCGGTCCTGCATCCCTGACTGTAGCGAGGGATTTGGCACCCTTGGGCTACGAAGTCCATCTATTTGACGAACAACCGGCAGGCGGTGGCATGATGCGCAGCCAAATTCCATCCTTCAGGCTACCCGAGGAGGTATTGAATGAGGAGGTGAATTACATTTTGGATCTCGGCATCCACACGCAATTCCTCACCTATGTAAACAGCCTCAAAGACGTCCTGGAGGGCGGATATGATGCGGTTTTTGTCGGAACCGGCGCTCCAAAGGGTAGGGATTTGCCAAAACTGCCTGGCAGAAAAGAAGGGGATAAATTCATCCATATCGGCATAGAATGGCTGGCCAATGTGGCTTTCGACCATATCAAGTCCATTTCCAAAAAAGTCATTGTTTTGGGTGGAGGAAATACCGCCATGGACTGCTGCCGAACATCCCGGCGATTGGGCGGAAAGGACGTCAAAGTCGTTGTCAGAAGCCCATTCGATGAAATGAAAGCCTCTCCATGGGAAAAGGAGGATGCATTGCACGAAGATATCCAAATCATCGACAACCATGTACCGCTCAGTTTTGAAGTGGAGGATGGGAAATTGATCGGCATGAAATTCCAGAAAGTCCGACCTGTATATGACGAAAACGGGAAAAGGCAATTATTACCGACGGATGAACCGGAAGTCTTTATCGAAGCAGATGAGGTATTGATCGCGATCGGTCAGGAGAATAGTTTCCCGTGGATTGACCGGAACATCGGGCTGGATTTTGACCAATGGGGCATGCCTGTAGTCAATGAGAAGACATTCCAATCTACATTGCCAAAGGTCTTCTTTGGCGGGGACGCAGCTTTTGGACCCAAAAACGTCATCACCGCGGTGGCGCAGGGACACCAGGCGGCGGTGTCGATTCACCTTTTCTGCGAAGGAAAAGACCTACTCGACCGTCCATCTCCCTACACGAATCTCATCAGCCAAAAAATGGGAATCCACGAGTGGAGCTACGACAGCGCCGTGACTATTGACCAGCGATACATCGTGCCACAGGCCAAAAAGTCCGTTACGCTCAAGGACAGGAAGAAAGAGGTGGAATTGGGATTCGATGTTCCCACAGCCTACAAAGAAACCCAGCGTTGCCTAAATTGTGACGTGCAGACGGTGTTTACAGCCGACCGATGTATAGAATGTGATGCTTGCATGGACGTTTGCCCTACCTCTTGCATCACGTTTACGGCAAATGCTGAAGAACCCGAACTTCGTCAAAATCTCCTTGTACCCGCCGAAAACCTCAGCCAAGACCTATTGGTATCCAAGGAACTTAAAACGGGACGGGTGATGGTCAAGGACGAGGACGTCTGCTTGCACTGTGGCCTTTGTGCCGAAAGGTGTCCAACCTCCGCTTGGGATATGCAGAAGTATTTCTACTCGGTCACCAAAGCCTACCAAATGCCCTCACCCCTACCAGCCATCCAAAAATGAAGAACAGCGTCAACGATCTTATAGTCCGTTTTGCAAATGTCAACGGAACGGGCTCTGCCAGTGCAAATTACCTTTTTGCAAAATCCATCTTTCGGATGGGCATACCAGTTACTCCAAAAAACATTTTCCCCTCCAATATCCAAGGTCTTCCAACCTGGTATGAAGTACGGGTGAGCGAAAAAGGTTACCTGGGGCGTCGTGAAGGTGTGGATCTAATGGTCAGCGTCAATCCCCAAAGTATGGCACAAGATGTGAAAAACGTCAAATCAGGAGGTTACTTTATCTATGACAGCACCAAGCGACTTGCACCGCCACTTTTCCGGGAAGATGTAAATTACCTCGGCATTCCCATGATGGAAATGGCCAACGAGGCATTTTCCGATCCCAGAAAACGGCAATTGCTTAAAAACATCATCTACGTCGGTGCCCTTTCACGATTGCTTCAAATCGATATGTCCGAGCTGGAAAAGCTCATCGCTGAGCAATTCGACGGAAAAGCGCAATTGGTTGAGGCCAATATGGAGGCGCTTCGCTTGGGAAGAACTTATGTAGAGGAGAATTTCACCTATCCCCTGCCGTTTTTTCTTGAGAAACGCGACCTGATAAAAGATAAAATCCTTGTCGATGGCAATACCGCTTGCGGCCTCGGGGCAGTATTCGGGGGAGCAACGGTGATGGCCTGGTATCCGATCACACCTTCTACCTCGGTGGCAGAGGCGTTTGAGGATTATTGTAAAGTTTATCGCATTGACCCCGATACGGGAACCCACAAATATGCAATCGTGCAGGCTGAGGACGAGTTGGCAGCAATGGGAATGGTCATTGGGGCCAATTGGAACGGAGCACGTGGTTTCACGGCAACAAGTGGACCGGGAGTCTCATTGATGAATGAGTTTTTGGGCCTCGCATATTTTGCCGAGGTTCCCGCCGTCCTGATTGATGTGCAGCGTGCGGGGCCGAGCACCGGTATGCCAACACGAACCCAACAGTCGGATTTGCTATTGGCGGCATATGCGTCCCACGGAGACACCAAGCATGTGCTTTTGCTACCATCCACGCCTAAGGAGTGCTTTGATATGACCGCTCAAAGCTTTGACTTGGCCGAAAGGCTCCAAACACCCATCATGGTGATGACCGATTTGGATCTGGGCATGAACGACCATGTGTCGGAACCGTTTCATTGGGATGAAAACAAGAAGTACGATCGTGGTAAAGTACTCTCCGCGGAGGAATTGGAACACATCGGCAAATTTGGTCGATACCTGGACGTAGACGGAGATGGCATTCCCTATCGCACCTATCCGGGTACCCACCCGACCAAGGGTTCGTTCTTCACAAGAGGTACCTCCCGCGATGAATACGCGGCCTATACCGAAGATGGCGCGGCCTACAAACGCAACATGGATCGGCTTTTGGTCAAATGGGAAACAGCCAAGAAAATTGTGCCTGCAGCCCAGTTGTACCAAGAAAACCAGCAATCCGAGCTCGGCATGCTATTCTTCGGCACATCCCAATTTTCCGCAGAGGAAGCCAAAGACCTGCTCCAAGAAGAAGGAATAACACTTGATGCAATCCGGATCAAGGCATTCCCCTTTGGAAAGGAAGTCGTGGACTTTGTCCAAAGCCACCGCGTCATCTTTGTCATAGAACAAAACCGGGATGGCCAAATGCGTAAGATGATGATCAATGAATTGGAAACCAATCCGTCCACATTGATACCGATTCTCAACTATGATGGCATGCCCATCACGGCTGACGCGATCAAAAACCAAATCAAAAAACACCTTCACCAAGCCTCCAACCTGCACCATGAGCTATCTGAAACCACTGTTTAGACACCCGAAACTCCCAAAAAACAAACTGGGCTACACGCTCAAGGAATACGAGGGTTCGCTCTCCACACTTTGTGCCGGCTGCGGCCATGACAGCATATCGGCGGCAATTGTCCAAGCCTGTTTTGAGCTTTCCATCGAACCGCACAAAGTCGCCAAAATCTCGGGAATTGGATGTTCCTCAAAAACCCCGACCTATTTTCTCGGCAATTCGCACGGCTTCAACTCCGTGCACGGGAGAATGCCATCCGTAGCGACCGGTGCCAACATGGCCAACAAAGACATGGTGTATTTCGGGGTATCGGGTGATGGTGATTCTGCTTCCATTGGTATGGGACAATTGGTCCATGTGATCCGGCGTAATCTCAACATGGTGTACATTGTGATGAACAATGGCTGCTATGGCCTGACAAAAGGGCAAGACTCCGCCACCGCCGACCAGGGTTCCAAAAGCAAAGCAGGCAGTATCAATCCATTTCAAGCAATCGACTTGGCGAGTTTGGCAATAGAACTGGGCGCATCCTTCGTTGCCCAAAGCTTCAGCGGTGACAAGCTTCAGTTGGTACCCTTGATCAAAGCCGCACTCCATCACAAAGGTTTTGCATTCCTCAACGTGATTTCGCCCTGCGTGACGTTCAACAACAACCCCGGCTCTACCAAATCATACGACTACGTCCGTGAACATATCGAAGCAACATCCAGCTTGGACTTTGTCCCGGAAATGCCTGAAATCAAAACCAAATACGATGAGGGCAAATCTACCCGCGTAGCCATGCATGATGGCACCTTGATCCAACTCAACAAGCTGGCAAACGATTGGGACCCGGAGGATCGCATTTCAGCAGTGAACGCACTCCAACAGGCAAGGTCAAAGAATGAAATCCTGACCGGACTACTCTATGTCAATACGGAGTGGAACGACCTCCACGGCACGCTCAATACCCATCAAACACCATTGAATAAATTGAAGGAAGAAGACCTTTGCCCTGGCGATGAAGCGTTGAAGGAGATAAATGATGGATTTAGGTAACGAGATTTGAGACACAGGATTTGAGATACATCGTTTTCACCTGAATTCGATCGGTTCAATCAGTTTTCAGGGAAAAGGCACATAAGTATCCAACCCACATTGCTGCATAAACTCATTGTTGAAAAGCTGCTGCACCTCCCGGGCCATAACCCGGGAGCGTTGTTTTTTCCAGGCTTCGATTCTTTCGGGACCATACATGTAATTGACCCTGTCCTTGTCCAGAAGTCGATTGACTTTCCCCCAATGTACGGTGTATGGAATTCCCTCCTGTTGCATTTGATCCAACAACAACTTGAAAAACTGATGGTTGATCGCCGCGTCCACACCATCCAATTCCATCACGACTGATTCCGGAAAGCGGGTAAAGGCCAACGTAGATCGACATCCCTTGACAAAACGAAAAGCCAACACGCCCGCCAACTTGATGTCTTTGTTGATTTCCAAGCAGATTTCAATGGTGCGCACGATATCCTTTCGATCCAAACAAACCCCGGCACTAAAAAGCTGTCCGCGAAAACGCGTATTCTTAAAGGTCTCAGCGATAGTGCCTGTCTGATCCTCAGGCCTGCTGTAGGCCAAATTGAATAGGGAATTGACAAGTTGAGGCACAAGCAATCTATTCAAAAAACCCGCATAGGCCTTGATGCGATCCAAAATAGACTGCATAATACCAAGCGTCTCGTCCCCATAGGTATACCCTTCCGTCACCGTATCGATCGGCGTATAGTCATCCCTGTACTTGACTTTGAACATGGTCCGCATATAGGCCCCCTTGTCGGGATTGTGAAACTCAAAGTCATGGGGATTGATGGCCAATTCGAAATGGTAAAGGTGATGATCCGGATCATTCCAAGGGTATTTGAGTCGATAATTGATCTTGGAAAAATCACTGGCTGTCACTGCATCCATCATGTCTTGGTCAAAAGGCACCCGATTGAGCTTCTGCTCCAGGAGAAATTTGTCCTCCACCTCGACCAACACACCGTGGATGATGCTAAAACTCCCAAAACTCACCAAAATGGCATTGAACAGGTCATCATCAAGGATAGCCTGCGTCTTCAGTTTCTGGTGAAAAGCTTCGGAGGCAACTTTCCTACTGGCTCTTTCCACATAAAAATGCCTGTCTGGCCCGGTAATCACGTGCATACCTACAACCATTTCAGGCAATGCTCCTTTGAACACAGCCGCCCCATGGGTTCCGGTAGAAAACGCACCGACGATGGTTTGTCCATTACTACCGCCGCTGACCATCAAGGATTTGGGCGGATTGCTCTGCTTTTCAAGATATTCATTGATGTTGATGATGGTATTGCCGCACTGGAGAAACCGAAAATTGTCCGGTCTTCCGCCTTTTGCCAGAAAATCAGGGTCAAAATTATCAGGACCCAAGGCAAACTTGTGCCGAAGTCGTTTGGTGTTGATGATCGAATCCTCGCTTACCGCAACCTTGCTAAATGACCAACCGCTACCCATTGCCCTTAGATTCATGCTTTTCTCAAGCGCCTGTTGGATGATCCATTGAAAATTTTCCGTGCATTTGTTGTACTGCGAAAGTTGGTTCAAGGCCTGCCAACTTGGGTCATCCAGAAACATGTCAAACGACTGGTCTTCATCGAGCGGTTGGGTAAAATTCTCATGTGCATTGGTAAAATCCTTGATTTTCCAGGGCTTGATTCCAGCGGGATAGGTCATTTTGAGGGGAGGGGTTAAAAATCAACTTGAAATGAACGATGTTTGGAAAGTCTTTAATTGTCTTTGGTCTTGACCAGGTTTCAGGGTTCTATCTCACCGGGCTTTGGCTCCGTGGCACAACAATAATACTCCATCGTCTGGGGAAGAACGATTCCCAAAGTAATCGCGGATAGAAATACCTGTCCAAAATTCGTCTTTACCTTGACTTGGCACATGGACTTGCAATCGGGTCCCGTGACCACGTCCAACGGCTGCTGTAATCCCCAGAAATAGGATACCCTTGTGACTTTTACTGGAACGGGGTTATCTGAATCATACTTGGAAATCACCCGCAGATTAGCACAGGAACTAAGCGCGAAAACAAGGTTGATGGCGACCATCAAATACCTGATCGTTTGAATCGATTTCATTTTCATACATACCAAAATTTGACCCATAATCTTCAAAAAATCTCTTAACTATCTAAATTTCAGGATAATTTATGGAAAAAATTAAAGTATTCGAAGCTTTTTTTCAAATCGAGGTTGCAAGATATAATGTCAAGTCAATCACAAAAGTGAATTCCCGATCAGTCCAGGGCAAATCCACCCCAAGTTTAAGTGTCGATGAAAAAAAAAACGGCCCGCGTTTACGGGCCGTCTTTCTCTGTGTTTCCGTGAAAAATCAGGGATCAATAATGATGGTCGCGAGTTGGCCAGTACTGGTTCCACAATTGGTACGCATAATCAATTGGTATGAACACCCAATCTTCATAGTTGACAGCGGAATTGTGACAACTGTTTCCTCAGGACCGATAGGGACGGGTGAAATGGAAGTAGTTGTACAAGTTGATCCGACGGCCAAGAACCTCGCTTCTGAAAACCAGTTAACATTCATGCCTTTTATCCGAATTTCCGGGTTTCCTGCCTTCGACCATGAAAACCGCTGGGAAGGAACAGACTGCACGGTGATTTCCGGAACAGAAGCTACTGGGTAGCTGAATGGCTCCGACTTGATCGAGGTATTATCTATAGATACCACAAAATCCTCTTTACGCGCAAATCTCCCGGAAAGAATTGGATCAGGAGTACATTCTCCAGAAGCCAGAGAAGCTGGAAGCCTGAACTTAAAAGCACCGGAACATGTCGCCAAAGATTGCTCATATACCTCTAGCGGAACCGACTCTGACAAGATGCTCAATTTCAATTTTTTGTCTATCCCGGCATCATCCGCGTACAGCCCTAATCCCCCCAAACTCAGAATATTGTCCTGATCCTTACCTGGAATCACACCTGCGCCTTTGAAGCCTGAATTGGGCACACATATCTCCCTTATGAACGGCAATCCGATCAATTTCAAAGGCTGAGAAACTGCAGTACTTTTTCCGACTGTAACCGAGACCCTAGGTGTAATCGCTCCACATGGCCGTTTTCCATCATTTTGCGCGGCAGTTTTGTAGGGAATCTTGATCTTAAGGGACGTCGCTGTTGCTGTGACAATCGTCGCTTTTCTCCATCCCAAAGAATCAGTAGGACTCTCTCCCAAGCAAGTTCCCAAAGCGGCTACTTCTTGTTTGATCCAAACAAAATTGTCCTCCACTTTAGTACTGAATCCAGATCCGCTTATGGTAAGTTCCTCTCCCCAGAAAACATACTCAGGTGAGGTACCCGTGATTTCAACTTTTGCCGCAACCGGCGGGTTGTTGGGATTATTGTTGTTGGGATTATTTGGGTCTTGTTCCTCGGCACAAGCGAACAACAAAGACCCCACCAACAGTGAGAAGGCTAGATGCCAGAAACTCTTGACCGTTTTACGATTTTTTAAATGATTAACAGTATCCATAGCGCGTGTGTTGAAAAATGAGGATTGATACAAAAGAAAAGGACTTTTCGATCGGCTTCTAAAACCAAAAATCGAATGCTCCTTTTTATTTGCTAAGTTGCCTGGATCGACACCCCGAAACAATACCCTAAAAGGGTGATTTTTTTATACCAGTTTTTCCTGAAAAGCCTTGCTGACGGCTTCCACTTGTGAGTGGACATGGAGTTTTTCGTAGATTTTCTTGATGTGGGTACGGACAGTTTCCAGGCTAATTCCCAAATCACCAGCGATCATCTTGAAGCTGTTGCCCAAAGCAAGGGAACGAAGAATCTCTTTTTCCCGGTCGGAAAGGTTGTATCCTTGGGTAGCTCTCGCATTGCGCATATTTTCAATGACCAAGCGTGCAATAGATGGGCTCATGGGTGCACCGCCGGATAGCACATCCTCAATGGCGGAAATCAACCGATCCGAAGCGTGGCGCTTCAAAAGGTACCCGTTTGCCCCAGCCTGTAGGGCTTCGAAAACATGTCCTTGGTCATCAAATACGGTCAACATGATAATCTGACAGCGCTGATTGAGGGTACGTATCGCCTTGACGGCTTCCACGCCACTGCCGCCCGGCATTTCAATATCCATCAAAACCAAATCCGGATTCAAATCCCTTACTTTCTCTTGTGCCAAAAGTCCACTGGAGAAACTGCCCACTACCTCAAACTCATCCCTGAGCATCAGTAGGTGCGATATGCCCTCCCTCAGAAAGTCATTATCCTCAAAAATGATGATTTTGGTCTTCATGGAATCATGAGTAGATTTTGAAGGTAGCGTTCTTTCTTGATTCAACCAATACCCCAATGGGGGGAGGGTACTTTCAGCCTGATGTGGGTCCCTTGCCCGATTAGACTCTCAAAAGTCAAGGTTCCCTTGATTTGTGCGGCACGTCCCTGCATGTTTTTCAATCCATTACCTCGGTGTTGCTCATCCTCCACAGAAAATCCCTTTCCATTGTCCGAAACAAACAGGAACAGGTCTCCATCTTGAATCGTGATCTTGGCTGTGATTTCGGTTGCCTTGCTGTATTTGGAGGCGTTGTTGAGGGATTCCTTGAAAATCAAGTAAAGGTTTTTCCTGACCACCGGACTGATTTTT
Organism: Mariniradius sediminis; assembly: GCF_021491425.1. NCBI lineage: Bacteria > Pseudomonadati > Bacteroidota > Cytophagia > Cytophagales > Cyclobacteriaceae > Mariniradius > Mariniradius sediminis. The sequence goes on from NZ_JAKEVZ010000018.1 coordinate 51,478, forward strand.
GCCTTGAGGTCCAAGGATTCGGCATCAAACTGGAAATTGATCCCCAAAGGCTCAAGCATCTCAGAAGCAAAATCCTTCATCTTGAAGACCATCATGTCCAGACTGTCGTTTGCGGGATTGATCGACCATACGATATGGGACATGTTGTCCAAAATAGCCTTTGAGTTTTGCTGGATTTTCTCCAGTTGTTTGACAACAAAATCCTTCTCCTCCATCTTCATCAAGGCAATGCGGCTGTTGATGCTGATACTCGACAAGGTTGAGCCTATATCATCATGAAGGTCTTTTGAAAGCTGGTTGCGCAAAGTTTGCTCTTGGAGTTTTTGCTTCAACTGGGCCCGATTAAAGATCAAATAACCAAACCCAACCAATACCGGAATCAGGGCCAACAGAAAATATTGTAGCTGCCGCTGCCGCCGGGACTTGATCGCTTCCAGCTCCATGTTGGATCTCAACAGCGCGATTTCCTGCTCTTTTTTCTCATTTTCATATTGGGCCGTCAACTCGGACATCTTTTGAATCTGCATGTTTTGGGCCAGTGTGTCTTTGAGTTGCAGTGTCAATTGCAATTGGTCCGTTGCCTTTTTCCACTGTTGGGTTTGCTGATAGAGTTGGGAAAGCTCACTGGAAGCATCGAACTGGTAGTTCCGCAGACCAAGGCTGTCAGATAGATGGTAGGACCTCAGCAAAAATTCCTCTGCCTTTCCAAAATCACCCAACGAACCATAGGCTTTTCCCACGACCATCGCCTCATAGGCCACATCTGCCATGTTTCCCAACTTCACAAACAAGGCGTATGCTTTTTCATATTCCGCAAGGGAAGCCCGCACTTGCCCTTTCATGAAATAAGTCTCTCCCAAATGCTCCCTCACCATGGCCATTTGGTAGAGGTTCTCCTCTTGTTCTAGCAGCCTTAAGCAGCGGTTGAGGACCGACAGGCTGCTGTCAGGAAGATCCATTTTTCGCAACAAAATACTCAGGCTGATCGCCGTATTGATGCTCCTTCTCGTGTCCTTTTGTTCTTCGAAGCCTTTGATCGCGGCTTGGAAATTTTCCACCGACTTGGCATATTCCCCCTTTTCCCGGTACAGGATGGCGAGCAAACGTTTGGTATCGGTCAGCAGCGGGATATTTCCCAATTGCTCGGAGAGGCGTTCCGCTTCCAAAGCAGACGCCAATGCCTCCGCAAACCGCGACTGCTTACTGTACACCTCCGACAAATTGATCGCTACGCGCGCCAAATCAAATTCGAGCTTTTCTTGGGTGAAAATGTTTTTGGCATGCAAAAGGTAAAAAACCGCGGAATCCAAATTCCCTTTGTGCATCCAGGTCCAACCCAGTGCATTTGCGGCATTTGCCTCGCCTCGCAGAAAGTCACTTTCCCGAGACAATTCAAATGCTTGTCTACCTAATGACAGTGCAGAATCGGAGGCGTGGGAAGCCAGTGCAAAAGCCTTTGAGCCCATCTCCAACGTCAAGCTGTCCCGGGATTGACCTCGGGCCGAAAACCCAAAGAAAAAAACTCCGCAAAAAAAGATACTGTGTATCGCAAATCTCATTGGAAACCAGAAAACAATATATCTAATAACGGTGATTCATTTACCAACTGACCTGATGGAGCGGGTTGAGATACATCTATCAAGTAGCTGACAAAAAGGTAATAAAATCCCTTGAATCTTCCTTCACCGCTCAAAAATGAAATTTTTTAAGAAAGCATCCGCCCCCCAACAACGCCGAAAATCAGTACCGAATCTCAGTGAAGGTCAGAACTCCCCCTTTTATTCAGGATCGGTCACCAACATGACATGTGCCAAGTGGTGCTTACAATGCCAGGCATAGAGGGCCGTGGCTTCGTAGAGTGACAAGCTCCTCTTCTTCTCAGGATGAAAAAAAGTCCTTTTGTAGTCCTCCTCAGTCATTGATTTCAACAAAACCACCCACCTGAAATGGAGTGCCTCCAAAATCTTCAAGCTATGCGTCAATGGAACATTCAAATAGTCCTCCATTTCGGCCCACTTATCCTCGTGGTAGGGCTTTATCGTAGGATTTTCCTCGGTAAGCGCAAGTTTAAAGCGGATAAAGCTGTTCATATGGCTGTCCGCACAATGGTGGACCACCTGCTTGATTGTCCAACCTTCAGGCCTGTAGGGCTTATTCCAAGTCACCCGCATGATCTTGCTGATCTCCGATGCCAATAGTCCCGGAAACCGCTCAATCGTGTAAATAAAAGAATCTAGTTCTTCCTTGTTGTAGGCCTTTGGAGCTTGGAAGCGTCCGATGGGATAGCGAAGGTCTTTGGTCATGGTTTTTTTAATTTCTGTGTTAAGTCGAACTGTTTAAAGGTAGGCTGAAATTTTCAAAATCAACAATCCGGTGAATATTGCGATTCCAAAACTTAGTAAAGTTCCAATGAGGATATATTCCGTGAGTTTCCGGTCCTTGGATTCCTTCAAATCCCCAAATCGAAAAACCGACTTGGCTGCCAAAAGAAATCCGACCGCCTCCCAGTGGTCAGTCACGATGAACACAAAAGTCAACAGCCGCTCCAAAATACCAATGTATCTACCCGCTTCCGCGAGCGATTTGTTCTTTTCCTTTTGGATGTCAGCAGTCCAATTTCCCATCACCACTTGAATTCCAAATCCAACTCCGAAACTCAGAAACACGAAAGCCGTCAGATAAAGCCAAAGTAAAGGGCTTTGTACCCAATCAAAAAAATGCACTTCGGGCCGCGCCCAAATCATCCACAACACCAACAGGCTGGCCAGGTGTAAAGCCTGATCACCCAAAAACCACCAACCTGCATTTTTCGGCTTCTGAAGATATAGCTTGAGTAAGTCTATGACTGCATGGATCAATGCGACCAAAACAGCAAGTAACCAATAGTCCAAATCCCAAAGCAAGACCATGGCAAAAACGCCGTGAAGAAAACAGTGAATGTATAAGTACGGTGATGCGATTTTACGTTTTTGCTTGCTTTCGACCCATGCAGAAGGCTGCAAAACGAAATCCCCAATCAGGTGCGCAAGAATGAGTTTTGTCAACAAAATCATGGGAAACACTGCTTGATTTTATGCCTAAACATCAGCTCGACTTCCAGCAATTCATCCACTTTGGCCCTATTCCAGCGGCCACTTACAGAGTTTTGCTTGATCCCCAGCATATTCCCAAGCGCTTCTTGGTTGGCCGCCGGACGCTTGAGCACCATGCTGACAAGTTCAGCTGAGGAAATCGTCCATTCATCCATAAACAATCCTGCAAGCTTCAAGTACAGGTCGATCTCCCGATCAAAATCTTCGCTCGGACTTTGAATTCCTAGATTGACCCGGTCTTTTTTGAGTTTTTCGAACCGCTCTCCGGCGTAGACAAAGGCTGGGCCGTTGCTTTCCGATATTCGCTCCCCTGTATAAGTTTTCTCTCCAATTCCAATTGCCATCCGCACGTCTATCGGACTTGATTTCCGCTGCGGGTCATCTGCTGCGACATGCTTAACAAGCGCCTTGATTTGCAGGGCACGATGGAGCGCCTCTTCGGGCTGCGTAATCTCAAATTGGAAAAAATCACCCCAAACAATCTCCCATTGCCAGGTCGTTAAGCCCCAATCGGCAAAAAGATGTTTCAATGGGGCAAGCCATTTGTCCGGATGTTCCAGATTTCTTGAACCGATGATATCTCCTTTGATTACCGCAATCATATATCCAAATATCGTTAAAAAAGACGATATTTACAATTATCTTCTAATTAAATGATATACATAAATATCATCGTATCAAAGGATATTGTAGTATATCACTTCAAAAGACGATATTGAATTAAGCGTCATAGATTCAATACGGATCCACATCCACCACAAACCGCACCGATTTGAAGTCTTTGTGCGCCTGCATTTCCTCCAAGGCTGCTTGGAGATCATGTTTGAACTGGGCTTGTGCTTGGGAAGTACGATCCAACTTGGCCACCGACTCAAAGATGTATTGATCCTTGATTTTTCCGATCAAGCCTTTCTCTGGACCCAACATGATTTTCTTCACTGGAATTTCTGCCATCAATTGGTGCAGGTGTCGGGCAGCTTTTTCAGCCACTTTGTACTCTTTGTGGCGCGTGCTGACTTTGATGATCTTGACAAAAGGCGGGTAAAAAAAACGCTGTCGCTCCCCCATCTCCTGCAGGTAGAAATTGACATAATCGCCCGCCATGATTTGGGTAAAAATCTGATCATCCGGCCGTCGCGTTTGAATAATGACGTTGCCCCTCTTATCCCTTCGGCCTGCCCTCCCTGCGACCTGCGTGATCTGCTGAAAAGCCCGCTCACCGGCCCGGAAATCCGGGAAATACAATATCCTATCCGCATCCATAATTCCCACGACGGTCACACGATCAAAGTCCAAACCCTTGGTAATCATCTGTGTCCCGACCAAAATATCTACATTGCCACTTCCAAAATCCTCCAACAGGCGCTGGTAGCCATACTTGCTCCTTGTGGTATCCAAATCCATCCTGGCAATCCGAGCCTCGGGAAAAAGCAAGGCCAAACTTTCTTCTATCCGCTCTGTACCCAATCCGACTGCCCCCAACTTGGTACTTCCACAGGCTGCACAGGTATGGGGGACTTTTTCCTTAAAACCACAGTAATGGCAGCGCATTTCCTCCCCAAATTGGTGATAGGTAAGGCTGACGTCGCAGCGATCGCAACCCGGTATCCATCCACAATCCTCGCAACAGATGTAGGGGGCATACCCCCTCCTATTTTGAAAAATCAAGACTTGCTCCTGCCGCTGCAAGGCCTCTTGGATTTTCTCCCGAAGCAGCCGCGTGGAATCGAGTTTGAGCAGGTTTTTCTTTTTGTCCGCTAGGATATCTGCCAAATGAAACTCCGGAAGCTGCGCTTCGCCGTAGCGGTTCTTCAGTTGGACGTAGCCGTATTTTTTTTGCCTTGCATTGTAAAACGACTCAAAAGACGGCGTTGCAGAACCCAAAAGCGTATTTGCCTGATGCAGCCATGCGAGCATAATGGCTGCATCCCGGGCCTGATACCTCGGTGCGGGATCAAACTGCTTGTAAGACGACTCGTGTTCTTCATCTACGATCACCAAACCCAAGGAATCAAAAGGCAGAAAAATCGAAGACCGTACACCTACGACAAAGGAAACTTTCCCACTCAGGACTCCATTCCATACTTCGACGCGTTCGTTGTCGGAATACTTGGAATGAAAAACCCCCATCCTGCCTCCAAAAACCTTCCGAAGTCGATCCACCATATGCGTGGTCAAGGCAATCTCGGGCAACAACAACAAGACCTGCGAACCACCTGCCAAGGCCTCCTCGATCAAGGTAATGTAGATCTCCGTCTTTCCGCTTCCCGTGATGCCGTGCAATAGGACAGTATGTTTTTCCTCAAACTGTTGCTTGATCGATGCCTTCGCCGCATCCTGTTCTTGGGACAATTGAATCGGATCGGAAGCAGTCAACTCGTCTTGGAATCTGCTGACCACAACCTTGAATTCCTCAAGCACCCCATTTTTCATCAAGGTCTTGAGCGCAGATTGGGACAGTCCGGCTTGGGCGAATATGGATTTCTCCAAACCTTTCTCATTCAACGCTACCTGATGAAATACGGGAACTTCCTGGAGGTACTTGAGTAGGATTTCCTCCTGCTTCGGTTTGCCGGAAATGCTGGCAAAAAGCCCTTCCAATGCATCGCGATCCTCCGCATAGCGTTTCACCAATCTCACCCTGCTCTCCACCTTTGGGCTGAATTTATCCTTGACTTCCTCAAAAACCAGAATTGCTTCCTTTACAACAAGACTTTTGATAATACCATGTATGGATTTGATTCCCAGGATATTTTCACAATCTTGGTAACTCATCTTTTCACGCTGTACAAGGGCCTCCAGAATCACCAACTCCCGATCATCAAGTGGATATGCTGATGTCTCTTGATCAAAAAGTGGATTGATCTGGATCTTGCTTTCGCTGCTGAGTTTCAATCCCGAGGGTAGCGCAGCATTCATCACTTCGCCGATATGGCAGCAATAGTATTCCGCCATCCAAGCCCACAGTCGGATTTGGAGTGGATTGACCGTGGCCTGCGCATCGAGCACATCCAAAATCGGCTTTGCTTCATAAGCCTGGGGAGGTTTGGCATGGACCTTACCGACAATTCCGGTAAGAACCTTCTTTTTTCCAAACTGTACGATAACGCGGTACCCAATCCCAATCCCTTCTGCAAGGGACTTGGGGATTTTGTAGGTAAACATTCTCGGAATCGGGACGGGCAAAATGATATCCGCAAAAAGCGGATTGAGGTCCTCCCCGACCGGATATGCATCTCCAAATAGGCTTTCCAAAAGTCTTGCTACACTAAAGTGGGAAACTGTGCGACGGCATCCGCCACGGCTGCGACCGGCCTTTGACAGGCACGGTTGAAGCAAACGTAAATTAAGGCATTTCCTTCAGAATCCGCCGTCTTGCCTTCCAGCAGCGGGACAATATTCGTCGGAGTTTCTGAACAGGCTAAAATCATGTTAGGCTGATAGCTGGACAAAAGCGCTTTTCCCTTTTCGATCGCGCCGGTTCCCACTACGGCAACTTCAGCTTTTGGCACCAAGGTGTGCAGCATCAGCGAAGCCCAATTGCACAAAAATCCCGGCTCGGTCAAAATCAGCCTTTTTACGCTCGCCAGCATATGTTCTGCGATCGCATGATATTCTTCCTGGTAAAAATACAAACCCAAATCCTGCAGGTTTCTGGCCATGATGGAGTTGGAAGCCGGAATGACGTTGTCAAAAAGCTCCTTCTTGTTGGCAATGAGTTTTTCGGCCGTGGGATTATTGAAAAAGAAAAAGCCATCCCCCTCATCATAAAACTGCTCCAAAACCAAGTCCGTCAATTCCTTGGCTTTCAGCAGCCAATCAGATTCAAATGTCGCTTGGTAAAGGGAAATGTATCCCCGAATTACCGCGGCATAATCCTCCAGGAATGCCGGCGTGTAGGCTTGCCCATCCTTGTAGGACCGGTACAAGACTTGGCCTTTGAACATCTTTTCCCAAAGGAACTTCCCATTTTTCTTGGCCAATGAAAGCGCCTTCTCCGATCCGGTTGCCAGAAAAACCTGCGCCAAACCCACGATCGCCAAACCGTTCCATCCGCTCAAAACCTTGTCGTCCAATCCTGGATAAATACGCCGGTTGCGCACCGTTAGGAGTTTAGTCTTGATTTGCTGAAGTCGTTCCCGATAGGCTTTTTCGCTCAGCCCAATCTCGGCGGCAAGATCCGCATAGGGCTCGGTTTGGAACAGGATATTGACGCCATCTTCCCAATTGCCTTGGTACTTCAAGTTGTAGAGCTTCTTGAACCAACTCAGGTCTTCACCCAAGACGGCCTCGAGTTCCTCATATTTCCATGTGTAAAATTTCCCTTCCACGCCTTCCGAGTCAGCATCCTGTGCCGCAAAAAACCCTCCTTCGGACTGCAGCATCTCGGCATCTATCCAGTCGACCGTCTCCAAGACTTTTTCCTTGAAAAACTCATCCCCGCTCCCTTGATAGGCCTTGGCATAGAGCTCGAGCAGTTGTCCGTTGTCGTAAAGCATTTTCTCGAAGTGTGGTGCAAACCATTCCCCGTCCACAGAATACCTCGCCCAGCCGCCCCGCAAGTGGTCATAGATGCCGCCCATACCGATTTTCTTCAGGGTGAAAAATACCTTTTCGAGCAGTTCTTGATCCTTACCCAGCAAAGCCGCATCCAATACAAACAACCAAATCGCCGGCATCGGAAACTTGGGTTTACGGTTCATTCCGCCCCATTCCAAATCAAACTGTGCAGTCAACTTGTCCAATACCAATTCGATTTCCGCTTTTTCCAAACCTGTTTCGGCGGCTTTTAATCCATACTTTTCCAGCTCCGATCTGCGGATACTCCTCCCAAATCCCTCTGCGCTTTCAAGCAATTGCCCATGGTGGTTTTTGTAGGCATTGGCGATACTGCCGAGGAGGTTTTTCCATTGCTTGTTGGGGAAATAGGTGCCACCATAAAAAGGCTTCTGATTGGGCATCAGGAATACATTGAGCGGCCAACCGCCCTGTACGCCCATTGCCTGCAGCGCTTCCATGTAGATATTGTCAAGGTCGGGCCTTTCCTCTCGGTCGATCTTGATACAGACAAAGTGGGCATTCATCAAGTCCGCCGTCTCCTCGTCCTCAAAACTCTCCCGCTCCATCACATGGCACCAATGGCAGGCCGAATACCCAATACTGACGAGAATTGGCTTGTCTTCATGCTGCGCCTTGTTCAAAGCCTCCTCTCCCCAAGGATACCAATCCACAGGATTATGCTGGTGTTGGAGCAAATAGGGGCTTTTTGATTGGGAAAGGCGATTCATGGGAATTGGTTATGGAGTTATTGAGTTATTGGTTATTGGGTTATTGGTTATTGAGAAAGTCGATAGTGGATAGACCATAGTCCATAGCGGCTGAAATTCGCATTCACCGCCGTTTACAAACCAAGCTAAAGGCTATACCTCTCGTCATTAAGGTCTATTTCCAAGGTCTTTTTTGCTTGATTGTCCAATTCATAAAACAGTGTCAAGATATTACTTTCTAATGTCATTTTTTTAAACTGGTATTGGGGAACGATTCCGTTCAATGTCTCCTTAAAAGGGACCTTTAGCGTTTTTCCTCCATCAACATAGTAAACTATAATTTGGTCCGCAGTTTCAGAAAAGTACACAATGAAGTCAAAATTATACTCATTGGGATTTTCCCATTCAACTTCAGTGTCGATGCAAATGAGTTGATCGAACTCCTTTATTTTCTTGCCTTTATCTTTATCAATCAACGTGTACAAACAAGGCCCATTTGCCGGACATCCACTTCTAAAGAGTAAACTTTCTTCAAATTCCTTGATTAAATGATAACCAAGTCTATAAGTATAGGCATACAATTCAACCCCAAATTCGTCAATCACAAACTTTTCACCTCTTGGATTTTCAAGCGTTAGCCAAATTCTATCACAGTTGTATTGCCAATAGAGTTTTGAGTTGTTGCTGAGAGTTTTAGTGTCGCACGAAACAGTCGCGCCATTCATTTGGGTGTTCTTATCGCAAAAACAATCTTTGACCTGGCCAACTAATGCCCGAGAAGACAGTATTAGAAAAATTGTCAAGAGTATTTTCATAATCTAACTGATGAACAGATCGCCTAATTTCCTGACTCACGCCCTAGGGCTTTACCATGACAAGGCGATAGTTCTATCAATGGTCAAAATCGAAGGGCTAACTTCTCTTGTCTCAAATCTTGAATCTCATGTCTTGCGTCTTGAGTCTTGAGTCTTGAGTCTCAAATCTCATTTCTCACATCTAACAACTCACTTCCCCCGATACTGCGTCTGTTTCCGGAGTTGGTCGATTTCCTTCGAAAAGTCAAAGTCGCGGCTGTATTTCTCCAGTTTCTTCTGGAGGTTGTCCAGAAACTTCATGTGTGCCGGACTGTCGGGATTGAAGGGCCGGTGGGCCAAGTCCCGCTTGATTCCCTCAAACTCCTCTATCAGCGGGAAAGACTTTGGATCGATCCATACGGTCTTGAACCGCTGCCAAATGTAATCCTCAGCTTGGGCATTGGGATGCACCAGATCTTCCTTGTAGAACCGGTAATCCCGCAACTCATCCATCATGATTTCATAGCTGGGGAAATAGCTTACAAAGTCGTAAGTCTCCGTCAAGTCATGGGTGGCTAGCCTCAAGACCGATTTGCTGAGTTGGTTTTCCGGTATGCCGTCCCTTGTATGGCGGACTGGACTGACGGTCAAAATCACCCGGATATTGGGGTTGATTTCCCGGAGAATATTCAGGAAACTGCTGAATGCTTTTTGGATTTCGTCGGGGTGGAGCAGCCTTTTTTCAAACAAATCCGCAGGTTGCTTATGGCAATTGGCGACGATTTGGCCTTTTTCCCCATACTCATACACCCAAGCCGTACCAAAAGTCACGAGCAGGAGACTTGCATGCTCCAGTGAATTTTTGACCTGCTGCTGCTTTTTTTGGATCAAGCGCTCCAGCGAATCCTGACTGTAGGCAACCACATCCGAATGCATCCCAAAATGCAGGTACAACCCGTCCCTGACCAGCATCAAATCGGTGTTCACGGGCATCTCCAGCGCAGAGTCCTCCAATAGATTGGCAATGGAGAGGGGATTAAAAATGGTACCAAAGGGATTGTTCAAAACCGGAAACTTCCGCTCGGCCAGCTTCTCTCCGATCATCGTCGAAAAACAGGAGCCGATAGAAAGGATGGAAGAGCGGTGGGTAATTTTATTGTCCCCCTCGGGGATATCGAAAGACATGGTCCAAAGCATGGCTTAAAATTAGGAAGAATCGCCACAACCAAGAACATAAATTTACGGCAAAGTCACAATTATTGCGTCGGATCAAATAAGGGCCGATCGGAACAAATCTTCAGGGCAGCGACACATTGGAATACCGACGTTTTCCCGGGAAAAACCCTACCAACCTTACACAAATCAAACCTCCAACCTAACTGGACCAAGGATACTCAGGGTCTCAAATTATTTGGGGCCAGTAAACCCGACAGTTTGAGGACTCAAATCATGATCTAAGGCGCCTGGGAAAATCCGGCACCGTTACTTTGGTCCCATGATTGGCACGGTCGTGTCAGCTTTGTAACCTCATAACAAAAAGAAAAAATGAAAAACCTCATGATCCTTGCCTCCTTGCTCCTATCCTTACAATTGGGCAAAAAAGAAAAAATCGAAGTCCCTGCCATGAAATCCGTGGAACTTACCTATCAGGAGTTTGCCTCCTTCGATGTCAACATAAGCAGCACCTCCAAAACCCCCATCGATGTTTCGGTGATCGATCCCAAAACCAAAAAACAAGTACAGGGCTTTGGGCTTGGATCCTATGGCAACGCGGTAGTTTCGGTAAACCCAGAACATATCCTAAGGCTGAAAAACAATTCCTTGAATGACATGAACCTGTCAATAGAATTCGTAGAACGCAAACCCTACACCTACAATCCCGAAAACGCGCCCGAGATCAATTTCACAATGCACAACTCATCCCTAAAGTCCATTCCATTGATCATCCCAAATGTGATGAATCCTAACCTTTCGCCCATGTCCAACAGTGGTGTTTCGTTGAAGGTCGGCCAAAAAATCTACTTCCGGGATGGTGCCAAAAAGGTGCTGATCCTGACCGTGGACGAATCCATCAAGCCCGGCGATAAGATCGATATGGCAAAATTGGTCAAAGACCTGAAAAAAGATTGATAAATTAGAAATCCATCCCGTCGGCAATCCAACCCACATCTGGCATGGATTGCCGACTTCCCTGTTTTGACCAGCAAACCGATGTCGATTTATACCACTCCCCTACAATTCGGATACTTTTTCAGCCTTGTAATCTGGGTTTTGCTCTTGGTCCGTGGGTATCGCGAGCAGCGGCTATCGGACAGATTGCTTGGCTGGATCATGTTCATCTTGGCCATGGAACTGCAGGACTATACGTTTGGCTTTGCAGGAATCAATGTCATGTGGGATGAATTCAACGGATTCCCGAGAAGTGTGAGTTTATTGTTTGGGCCTGTGGTGTACTTTTACTTTCTGGCCCAGACCAACCGTTCGTTCCGGTTGAAAAAAAACCACCTTTGGCATTTTCTGCCCTATGGCATTTACTTCATCTACAAAATGGCATTCTTCGTCCAAGGTCCTGCGGCTGTAGAATCACTGCATGCCTCAACGCTGGACTTGGTCGCAAGCTACGTGCTGAGGATTGCTGCGGTCACCTCATTTGCTTATTATCTTTCGCAGTGCTTGCTGATCTATAAACGATACCGGATCTGGAGTATGGGGCAGTTCAGCAACCTGGATTTGATTGACTTCAAGTGGTTCAGGAACTTCATCTACTGCATGATATTTTGGCTGGCTTTCCGGGAGATCATGGTGGTTTTGGATGTGATATTCTCACTCGACTTCTACCAAGACTGGTGGTGGAACCTCGCCCTTGTCGCCGTCGCGGTCTACATCGGCTTGGCGGGTTATGCGCAAAAACAGCCGGCGCGTATTGACTTCATCCCCGACCCAACACCCGAAAGCCAGGGCATCGCACCCATCCAAAACCACGAAACCACAGCCGGCAAGGATGCGAGGGATCCGGAAAAATCCGCCCTAGCTTCCCGGCTAGGTCTGCTGATGGAGACAGAGAGGCTTTTTCTCCAACCCGAGCTGAGCTTGCAGGAATTGGCGCAGCACCTGCAGACCAATCCCGTACAGCTCTCCGCCGCGATCAATCAGGTATTTGGCAAAAACTTCAACGACTACATCAATGGCCTTCGAATCGAGGAGTTTATCAAAAAACATACAGCGGACACCAATAGACACTACACCCTCCTGTCACTGGCTTTGGATTCGGGCTTCAACTCGAAGGCCACCTTTAACCGCGCCTTCAAAAAGATCAAGGGAAGCGCGCCACAGGAATTTCTCCAGGGCGGAAAAGAAGAATAGGCAAGCCGGGGGTAAGAGAATGTCAGAAAAATCCGTGTAAATTGATTGTGGTAAAATGGAAACGGAAATTTGAAGTGAACCCAAAACTCCCCAATCTCCTCCTGATCATTTTCTCCCTTTTCGGATACTTGGAATGGGGACAGGGGCAGCATTCCTTTCTGTTTCAGGCTGAAGCAGAGTTGTTTTCCAAACTCGTTTCCAATCCAGCAGACGTCATCCATCCCTTGACAGTTTTGCCTCTGATGGGTCAAATCCTCCTTTTGGTCACACTTTTCCAGAAAAAGCCAAGCAAAATCCTGACCTATTTGGGAATTGCGGGCCTTGGGTTGCTGTTTGGGATGATGGTCTTGGCCGGGATTTTTGGTGGGAATATCAAAATCATACTTTCCACCTTGCCATTTTTGGGGACCGCTGCTTGGGTGGTTTGGAGGAATTGGAAAAGCCGAATTCACCACCAAGAGGCTGTTTAGGATTTGAATTCCCGAAATCGAGATAGTCAGGATTTTTGTCTAAACCGAACCAAAACGAGATTGGAAATATCATTGATCAATCCTCGAATTTCCTCCCGAAAACTTTTGGTATCAGAGGGAAAACCCGATGCCCCGCAAGATGACACGGCAGAACCAAAGTTTTTGTTTTTCTACCCCTATCGAAGCTTAGCCAAGCCCCTGAAATGCCCTTCTACACATCAAGTCATACACGGAATATCATCGGGTAATGGTCGGGTGGCGGTCGGGACACGGTAGGAACGCGGTCGGGACGCGGTAGGAAGGCGGTAGTAAGGCGATCGGGACGAGGACAGGAGATGTACCAAGTACGAAGTACGATGTACCAAGTCGGGCCGGAAACCAAACGGGGCAATATTCGGGAGTATTGCCCCCGGGCAGGTGATCCATTTCAACCCCCGAATCGTGAAGTGATTTACACCCACGGGATTTTCTGCAGCGGAATCGTAAACGTGCAGTCAACTCCCAAGAAACCCATAGCTGCCGTCGGTCTGTGATCGAATCGATTTTAAACGTTTAAATCCATGTTCCAATTTTTAAGTTTTTGGCCTATTAGGTAGATTGGACCGCCTACTCTGGGCATAATTCCGAGGGGCCCTCTTTTTGATCATGGACCAAAAGCCTGTACAAATCGAAATCCTAGGAAAAAAGATCATCCTGCGCATGGCCAAGAATGAAGCCGATGTACAGTTTGTGCTTGGCCTGCGCTTCTCGAGGTGGAACAAAGCGGATCGTTTTTGGGAAATCCCGCACTATCACGGAAGTCTTGAGCGCATGCAGCAATACTTTGGCGAACGGATCAGCCAAATCGTCCGGCACGAAACGCCCAACACCGAGCCCTCCGTCCAAGCCAGAAGTATCGACAAAAACCAAATCCTCATCATCAGGACGAGGACGGGCAGGCTGAAGCTGATTTTTGGGTATAATTCCGCCCTCGCCCAATTGGTCAAGACGATCCCCTACTACCAATGGGATCCCAAAAACAAGTGGTGGACCATCCCCTATTCAGAGAAGTTCCTCGATGATGTGAAGCGCAAAATTGCCGAGTTGGGTTGGACACTGCTGTATGAGGAGGAAGATATGAAATCAGAGGTCGTACCCAAGAAGTCGGCGTTTGATATTTCCAATTACAGAAAGTGCCCAGAGGAATATATCCAGAAACTGCAAGAGAAGCGGTATAGCCCCAGCACCATCAGGGCTTATGTTCCGCTTTTCGAGGAGTTTTTAAACTATTTCCCCCACATCGATATCGAAGGATTGGGTGAAAAAGAAGTCAGGGAGTTTTCCCACTATTTGGTGACTACAAGGAAAGTATCCGCCTCCCATCAAAACCAAGCAATCAACGCAATCAAATTCTACTTCGAAAAGGTACGGGGAGGCGAACGCAAATATTATCATGTGGATAGACCCATCAGGGAAAAGGCATTGCCCGAGGTATTGAGTGAAAAGGAGGTTTCTGCGATTTTGAAGGCCACCAGCAACCTCAAACACCGCGCCATCCTGATGACAATCTACTCAGCGGGCTTGCGGATCAGTGAATTGATTAACCTCAAAATCAAGGATATAGATTCGGAAAGGATGCAGATCCGGGTAGAGCAAGCAAAAGGCAAAAAGGACCGGTATACGCTGCTTTCCAGTAAGACCTTGAAGATACTGCGGGAGTATTTCAAAACAGAACGACCCCACGTCTACCTGTTTGAAGGACAGGGAAGTACTCCGTCCCGACCCGTCCGATACTCAGCTGCAAGCATCGGTTCAATTCTAAAAGCGTCAGTCTTGAAAACGGATATTAAAAAGAAAATAACCGTCCATACCCTCAGGCACTCCTTCGCAACCCATTTGCTGGAAAGGGGAACCGACCTGAGGTATATACAGAGCCTTCTGGGACATGAAAGCCCAAAAACCACCGAGATTTATACCCATATCACCACGAAAGGATTTGACCAAATAAAAAGTCCTTTGGATGAATTGGATGTTTAACTAAAAGAGCTTACTTTTAAGTTAAATGAAAAATATCAACAATATTGTTGATATCACTCCAAATCGGGATGATATCATCAATATTAAGGATATACAAACGTTGGCGGTAATTTGAAGAAACGATTAACAACGAAAAACATTCAAGAAAATGAAGCTATAAGTAACTGTAAGATAGAATAAGAATTGAAATATCCTTTACTACGCTAAGTAGAAAGGACGATTGTTAATATTAAAAAATTAGAAAATGATACAGTTACAGATGATTGACAAAACAAAGTCAATAGCTCAAAATGATAAAAATATTTCTGCCGTATTTATGTATGGGTCATTTACCAAAAATGAAGGGGACAAATATTCAGATATTGAATTCTACATCTTCTTGAAGGATAAAGAAAAATTTTCCGCTGAAAATTGGGTAAGCCAAATTCATCCTTTGGCATTATATTTTACCAACGAGTTTGGAAGTGAAGTTGCCATTTTTGAAAATATGATAAGGGGGGAGTTTCATTTTTTGACAAACGACCAAATGGAAGTTATCAAATCGTGGGACGGATTGGTAGAGTTTAGCGACTTTGACAAGATGATTTTAGTAGATAAAGAAGATTTATTGACTAACACGCTCAAAGAAATAAAAACTAAAGTACCTGATCGAACAACAAATGAAAATATCCTGTGGTTGAGCCAATCATTGTTGAATGTTTTACTTACAACAAGCAACTTAATTAAACGACAGGAATTTGCTCACGCTTACCAAAGCTTATCAAATGTTCAAAAATATTTACTTTGGTTAATAAGAATTGAAACATACCAAACCAAACATTGGGAAAGTCCAACAAAAAGCTTGGAAAATGACATAGATCCAGATTGGTATTCGTTATTTCAGCAGACAACATCAGAATTAGATCCGACAGATATTAAAACAGCTTTCAAGAAGACATTAACATTGACTGAAACACTTTTTGATAATCTTGGAGTTGAAGCAAAATTAAAGGGGGTATTAAGGAGAATTGAATAAATAAACTACCGCCAACATTGTATAAGCGTAATGCGGGCGAAGTGGCTAAAATTTAGTATTTTGCCATCTATCAAAGTTCGTGTTGGCGGACAGTGTATTGCTCCGAAAACCCGCACTACGCTTATACTTGACCGTTAGTGGCAATTTTGAAAAATGAAAACCCTTCACAGAATAAATAAAAATGATACCCTGAACTCTCTAAAATATTTAGTGAGACAACTGTACGCCTTGCCATTCTTGTTAATTATTTCGGTTCCTTTTGCGCATTACATAAAAGGAATGGATTGGGAAACTTCAAAGGAATTAGCCCCGCTTTTTGCGCTGATTGCAATCTTTATTTTTGAAGTGATTCCTACATCAATAATGCACTTAACTCATTATATATCGAATAAAGAACTTACTGTTGAAATAGATAGAATTGAACAAACAATAACTTTTAAAAAGGGTAATGGAACGTTCTACTTTCGATTTGAAGATTTAGTAGTTGAATTACACACCCCAATCTACCATAAAAACAAAATCGATAATATGAAACGTTGGGCAACCCCGTGGTCCAACTATTCTTATATGAAAGTAATTTCAAAGGATAACAAGGAATTTAATATTAGCTCGACCTTAATAAGACCAGAAGAATTTCCAATTAAGGTAGAAAAAACCAAGTATTCTTTATGGCCTGTAATCAAAAATTGGTTCGTTAACAGACAGGAAATAATTGATGCTGAAATTGAATTAAAAAGACAAAGATTAAACATGTGGAAAGATAAATTTTCAGTTTTGACTTTAGAAGAAATTGAAAGAAAACTTACAAATCCAGAAAGTTTAGATGATTACCCAAAAAAAGCTCTAATTGAACTAAGAAATGAAAAAAAAGCCACTAACATCACCTAAGAGCAAGCGGGCGGAAAGTGCAAAATCGAAAGTGATTACCTTTAATAAACCTTGGTCGTGGCGAACAGTGAATTGGGTTTTAATGCCCGCCAGCTCTTAGCCTTGACCGTTATGCCCAATGCTATGAGGACAGAAAAGATTAAAAATATCAATCAGACTCTTGGGTTTTTCTCAATTACAATTGGTTGGACTTTGGCGAACTTTTTCTATTCAGTTTACCTCGGTTGGACCTATGGTAAGGCGACAGACAGCGGTGTGGTTTTATTTTGGTCTGGACTTTTCATTTATATCGCTTGGGCAATATTTATAATCTACCCCCTCAATAAACTTGACCATACAAGACAACTTTTCAAACGACACATTTTTCCATTTGCGACAGCGCTTTACGCTGGATTTGTGTACTCAGTTCTCGTTGGAGGACTTTTCCGTGACATTGACCTTGTAATAATGTTTATGCCGCTAGCACTTTTAATCGGACTGCTTTTTGGGTTTACTTACTCGACACTAATTACTAGTGACAGAATAGTTTCTTTACTAAATGACAAGCCAGAATTTAAAATTCTTTCAATTTTGTCTCCTGTATTTATCTTGACAATTTTTCTTTGGATTTTACCAACAGTGTTTCCAAGGTTGGTTTATAGATATATGCCAGACGAAATTCAGGACAAAATTTTTGTAAAGACAATTATAAAGTACAAAGTTGGCGACAGTTTTGAAAAACTAAGGAGTGAAGTTCCTGGACATTTTGACAAGTGGGGCAATAATTTTTATTATAGTGGACCTTTAATTGAATATCACTTGGAAACAGCAAACGATACAATTAAAAAACTTGACATAAAACTACCGAAATGACAAGCACTGGGCATAACATGGGTAACCGTTGCACAACCTCCCCTTGAATCAAGGAAATAGAAGTTTTTTAAAGGAAGTGGTAGATTTTTGGGATTTTTGATTGGCTGGCGAAAACGGGATCGTTTTTCGGTCAGGCGGGGCTAGGAG